>CAIKZJ010000393.1 GCA_903831845.1 uncultured Ignavibacteriota bacterium | reverse complement strand
GAAATCGAGGAAACACAAAAATACCTCTTCGGAATACAGGACTATAAACAGATGTCGGAAGAGCGCGAGCGTCTCGGAACGGAGCTCGTGATGAACAACAAGATGACTTACGCGAAACTTCATCTCAAAGGCGTGTTAAATTATTTCTTCGACCCGGGCAGGTTCGATTTCCTTAACTTCACCGGCCGGCTTAACGAAAAGAACAACGAAGGAATGATGTTCATTTTCGCGAAAGAAGGCTACATCGGCGTGCTTAAGCAATTAATTAAACAGAACCCGGGGCTTCTCGCGTACCTCGTTCTCGTCTTCCTGATGAACGTAGTTTTGTTTGTCGGTTTCATCGTCTTTCTGATTCGGAAGAACGTTGAATTCGAGATAAAACTCTTTGCAGCGCTATTGGTTTTCTTCCTCGGATTCATGTCGGGTCCGCTGGGAACGCTGCGCTACAAAATCCACGTTATTCCCCTGATGCTTTTCGGCGCAATAATAGCGCTTTCAGGTTTTATAGACAGAAAAAGCCGTGACGAAGCCGAAAAAACGCAAAAAACCTGAAAATCCCTGTCAAACCGGCCGCATTTTCACAATCCCGTTACATTATTTTGAATATTAGTTGGAATTGTAAATTGTTATATTATTAAAATTTAATTAATTATGGCAGATACCGATAATAATAAAGAAAATACAAGGGATAACCAGGGACAGAGGAGACCGAATAATTACAGACGCAGACGATTCAATAAATTCAGAAGCAAGAAATACAACGCGGAAAGAAATAAAAACGATGTTAATCCGAACAATAACCGCGTAACGATACCTTTAAACAAATCAGTTTCAGTCGTTATACCGCTTCTCAACGAAGAAGAATCGCTGCGAGAACTTTCACAGAAACTAGAAGATGTTTTAAACGGCCTGGGCGCCGCTTACGAAGTGATTTTCGTGGACGACGGCAGCACCGACAGGTCATTCGAGAGAATATCCGAAATACACGGCAGAAATAACAAGTTCAAATGCATTAAGCTAAGGAAGAATTACGGAAAATCGACGGCACTCTCGGCCGGATTCAAGGCCGCGAAGGGTGATTTCATATTCACGATGGACGCCGACCTGCAGGACGACCCGGAGGAAATCCCCGAAATGTTGAAAATGCTTCTTTCAGGATACGACCTCGTTTCAGGATGGAAGAAAATCAGATACGACCCGTTCATTAAACGAAACACGTCAAAGATATTCAATTACGTTACCTCGAAACTTTCCGGAATAAGGCTTCACGATTTCAACTGCGGAATAAAAGGATACAAAAAGGACGTTGCGAAAAGCCTGAAGGTCTACGGCGAGATGCACCGCTACCTTCCCGCGCTTGCGCATCTGCAGGGTTTCAAGGTGACGGAAAAAATAGTGAAACACCATCCGAGGAAATTCGGGAAAACGAAATTCGGCGCGAGCAGGTTTGTTAACGGATTCCTTGACGTGCTCACTGTCGTGTTCACGAACAAGTATATAAAGAAACCGCTCCACCTTTTCGGAGTTCTCGGAATGCTTTCGTTCTTCGGCGGCTTCCTGATAACTCTGTATCTCACGCTCCTTAAATTCCTCGAGGGCGCTTCGATAAGCAACAGACCGCTGTTTCTGGTCGGCGTTGGATTTATTATCGTAGGCGTGCAGTTCTTTTCTCTCGGATTAATTGCCGAGATTATAACGAAACAGGGCGCTCACGAAGAAGATTACTTAATAGAAAAAACACTGTAATGGCTCTTAACTCTGTAAGCGGCAAAGCGAAAATAGGAACCAACGTGATTATCGGCGATTTCACAGTCATAAAGGACGACGTTGAAATCGGGAATAACGTTGAGATCGGCTCAAGCGTCTTAATCGACAACGGCGCGAGGATTGCCGACAACGTTAAAATACATCACGGCGCGGCTGTGTCCACGATTCCGCAGGACCTGAAATTCGAGGGCGAATACACGACGCTTGAAGTCGGGAAAAATACAGTGATACGCGAATACGCCACGCTCAACAGAGGAACAAAAGCCGCATGGAAAACGGTAGTCGGCGAGAACTGCCTGCTGATGGCTTACACGCACGTAGCGCACGACTGCATTCTAAAGAACAACGTCATTATGGCAAACAATACGTCTCTCGGCGGGCATGTCGAGATTGACGATTACAGTTTTCTCGGAGGATTCGTCGCCGTGCCGCAGTTTCTGAAGATAGGCACGCAGTG
>CAIKZJ010000392.1 GCA_903831845.1 uncultured Ignavibacteriota bacterium | reverse complement strand
TCTAGTATAGTGACGGTTCGTATCCCTTTCTTTTCCGATATCTCCAGCATCTTTTCAGCTGCGGAGTATATTTCCTTCTTATGCCTGAACTCGCTCCTTATGCCGTCTATTATTACCTTGTTGATGCCTTCAATCCTGATGAGTTCGAAATCGGATGCAGATTCGAGCATCTCCGCTTTTTTGTATACCTCCAGAATCCTCCTTATTCTGACATCTCCCGCATTTTTGAGACTCCTGAGGAAATATACGTAGCGGAAATTTTCATTTCCGTTGTTCTCCATTGTCCTATTTTTTTAGTTTCGGGTCGAATGCGTCTCTTATTCCGTCGCCAATGAGATTTACGGCGAATACCGTCAGCAGTATCGCCAGCGACGGGAATAAGACCATCCCGAAATTTGTTCCCGTTATTAAGAACCTGTAACCGTCAAACACCATCTGCCCCCAGCTCGCCGTCGGAGGCTGAACACCCAGTCCGAGAAAACTCAGACTCGATTCGAATATAATCGCGTTCGCAAGGCCTACTGTGGAAGTTACAATGACAGGCGAAAAAGAGTTAGGCAAAACGTGCCTTAATATAATCCTTAAGTTGCCGAACCCCGCCGCCCTCGCTGCCTCAACATACTCGCTCTCGCGTATCGAAATTATCTGACCGCGTATCACCCTTGCGATGTCAACCCATCCCGTCAGACCTATTGCAACAAACGCCTGCCAATACCCCTTGCCGAGCACTATCGATATGGCTATGACCAATAGTATCGATGGAAATGCCCACACAACGTTGACCAGCCACATTATGACCTTATCGGATGCGCCCCTGTAATAACCCGCTATCGAACCTAAAAAGACGCCTATCAATAAAGCTATGCTTTGTGATATCAGACCGACCGACAAACTTATCCTGGCTCCGTAAATCAGTCTGCTTAATATGTCGCGTCCGAATTTATCCGTGCCTAAAACAAATTTCATTTTGTAAATGAATTCTGTTCCGTGCATTTTTATGTTTTCTTTGTCTGTAGAAATCTGTTTACCGGTGTAATCCAAATAAACTATACTGTCCCACGATTCCTTTACAAGTTGTTTTACAGGCACAACTTTTTCCATGCCGCCTTCGGTCCTGGTAAACGCAAGCGATTCAAACATAGGTGGCTTTGCTGAAAATTCAAGAAGCTGCCTGTCAGGATTGTAAGGAGAAATTAAAGGCGCGAACAATGCGATGAGTATGATGAATATAAGGAAGAATAATGCCGACACCGCTAATTTGTGGCGCCTGAACCTTCTGTAAGCATAGTACCGAAGACTCTTACCTTTTTCAATATTTTCTGTGTAATCTTCCACTATCCTAATTTTACCTTCGGGTCAAGATAAGCGTAACTTATGTCGACCAGGAAATTTATCACGACAAACACCAAAGCGCTGAACAATATGCTTCCCTGTATCATCGGAAAATCCAGTTTCATTATCGAATCCATCGCAAGCGAACCGATTCCCGGCCAATTGAAAATGTATTCTATGAAGAACACTCCTCCGAGCGTTGCAGCAAATGATGAGCTCAACGCCGTTACTGTCGGATTCAGGGCGTTCCTTAACGCATGCTTGAATACAACTTTAAATTCTGAAAGCCCCTTCGCTCTTGCAGTCTTCACGTAATCTTTGCCCAGTACTTCCAGCATAGATGTCCTTGTGATTCTCGCCGTTATAGCCATCGGCCTCAACGCAAGCGCGAACGCAGGCAAAATGATATACTGCCAGCCGTTGTCAATGTAACCCGATATCGGAAACCACTTCAGTTCCGCTCCGAATATGTAAACCATCAGTAGTGCCAGCACGAATTGTGGTATTGAAATACCAAATAAGGATATAACGGTTGATATATAATCGTAAAATGTGTAAAGTTTGATTGATGATATTACTCCTGCGAGTATTCCTATGAACGCCGCAAATATCATTGCGACTATTGAAAGTATTATTGTCGCGGGAAATTTTTCAAGAATTGTTGAAGCAACGTCTCTGTTGGTTATGTAAGATTTTCCGAGGTCGAACCTTGCGGCTCTTGTGATGAATGAAACGTATTGTTCATAAAAAGGTTTGTCGAGTCCGAGTTCCTTCCTCACCGACTGCACGGATTCCTCGTCAGCCCTCTGCCCCAGCATCATCTTCGCGGGGTCGCCGGGCAGCATGAAAGTGAGAATAAATGAAACAGTGAGCACGCCGAATATTATCAGCACTGAATTCGCAAGATTTTTTATTATGAACGTTTTCAAATAAGCGCCGGTCAATGAAATGTAAATTTCGGCATGTTTATCCCCAAACTCAAGACGCTTATTTTATCAGTACCATTTTTCTTGTTTCCGAAAAGCTCTCCGTTTTTATGCTGTAGAAATAAATTCCGCTGTTGTTATTTGAACCGTCCCATTCTGCAGCATATGTACCGGCATCCAGTTTTTCATTTACAATAACGTCTATTAGCTTACCTGTTATGTCATGCACAGTAATCTTTACTTCGGATGATTTTGGCAAAGCAAATTTTATATTAGTTGAAGCGTTAAAAGGATTCGGATAGTTCTGGCTTAACAAAAAGGTATTCGGAACGATACCGTTAATAATTTTCAGCCCAAGAATATCAGACAGAGAACGCCGCCAGGCTGAATGCTGAGTTGTACCTGCAAATATGAAATTATTTAATAAGTATAAAGTATTTATCGGCGGCGGAAACGGTGTAAACCCCTGATTTTTCATTATCCAGCTTAATCCGTTGTTTGTGCTGAGAAAAACTCCGTTATCAGTACCAATAAAAATGTTCGTTTCCGAGATCACGAGAGAATTAACATTTAGATTTGACAAATTCGTATTTGAAGCAAACCAGTTTGCCCCGTAATCAGTGCTTTTGAATACGCCGCCTCCGTATGTGCCTGCAAACAGATTTGAACCCGTTGCGGAAACCGCTCTGACATCATGAACCGTTAAACCATTATTGACAGCCGACCAGTTTAATCCTTCATCTGTACTTAAGTAGACACCGCCGTTTCCGTATGTGCCTGCATAAAGCCTTGTTCCTGAAACCGCAAGCGTTAATACCGGCACACCGGTTAAACCTGTCGATATCCAGTTCGTTCCGTTGTTTGTACTGTAAAATAATCCCCCGTCATAGGTACCGGCAAAAATTTTCGTGCCCGATATCAGAAAAGTCCGGAGATTTTGATTTTCCAGGCCTTTCCAAACCCAGTTATTTCCCGAATTTGAGCTCATATAAACACCATTGAAACAAGTTCCTGCAAAGATATTTCCTCCGGACTCCGCCAGTGCCATGATATAATCACCGTTGATGCCTTTATTGATTTGATTCCACTGCTGCCCGTTGTTTGTGCTTACAGAAACTCCGGAATTGTAAGTGCCGGCAAATAAACTGTTTCCTGATGAAGTGAATGAAAATACAGAGGTTGGAACCGAAATAATACCGTTGTTTTTTTCATTCCAGTTCAAGCCGTTGTCTGTACTGATGTATATACCACAACTTGTGCCGGCTATAACGTCAGTGCTTCGATTTTCCAGACTAATTATCGCGGGAAAACCCAAAGTAGTCTGGATCCAATTCGAATCATTGTTTGTATTGACGAACGCCCCTCCGTCACGTGCGCCTGCACCTGCAATAATGTTTGCCCCTGATGAGGTAATCGCCAATATAGTTCTGCTTCGTAATCCTTTCGATACCCAGAAAGCGCCGCTATTTGTTGAAACGAATATTCCGTCATCTGTTCCGGCGTATAGATTATTGTCCTTTATAAAGAGCGTCCACACATAATTATTTGTCAAACCGTTATACAGTGAATCCCAGGTCGAACCGTTATTAGTGCTCAGAAATATCCCACGGGTAGTACCGGCGAATAGTTTATTCCCGGAAACTTTTAATGAATACACCCATGAGGACGGAATTCCGTTGTTCACAGGATTCCAGTTTAGCCCTGAATTCGTGCTCAGATAAATACCTCCGGTTGTTCCCGCAAAAATATTCGTACCGGATAACGCGAACGATAACACACCGCTGTAAGATAAAGATGTTTGACTCCAGTTTGTTCCTCCGTTAGTCGATACGAAAATCCCGCTTGCATATGTTCCTGCAAATATTTTATCGTTCATTATAATAAGAGAATGAACCTCGTGATTTGTCAGTCCGTTGTTGATTGGAATCCATTGCCCGCCTGAATTGGTACTCAGAAAAACTCCGTTTTGATATGTGCCTGCATAGACGTTGTTTCCGGAAGAAACAAGACATTCAATGGTTTCGTAGTAAGGTCCGTTTGCCTGCTCCCATTGAGCAGTAACTTCGGAGAAGGTAAGTAATTGGTATAATGAAAATAAAATGAGAAAAACCCCTGCCGTATTTGCTGAACAATCTCCCGGAAAGAGTTGAAACTTTATTTTCAATTGTGAGAAAAACTGTTTCATTTCTATAGTCCTTGTAGAAAACGAACTTTTGAGGTTAGGGAATTATTATTATAAATCTATGATTTTATTCAATAAATTGAAATACTTTTTAGATTATATTAACAGTAATTATGTTATTTCGGATTACTGAAAAATGGAAAGGACTTTTTATGACTGCGGTGAAAAATTGTTTAAGAAGTGATTACTAAACAAAAAAGTCCCATATCCTTTTTGAATATGAGACTTTTCTGAGAACTCCCTGAGATTACTCGATAACTCTCTTTGCCTTTAAGAAGACACCCGAATAAAAATCGGAATCAAGTGAAGCAACTGCGACTCCGGTCCTTGAACCTGAGTGCACGAAGTATCCGTCGCTTAAGTAAATTCCGACGTGTGTCACTCTTCCCTTGTGCATAGTGTCGAAGAAAAGCAAATCTCCGAACTTTAACTCGCTTCTCGTTACATCTGTACCGACGTTAGACTGCTCGTATGAGGTCCTCGGCAGCATTACACCAAGTGACTGGTACATGACAGCCTGAACAAAACCCGAACAATCTATTCCTCTTTTTGAAGTTCCACCCCATAAATACGGAGTGTTTAGATATTCAATAACTTTGTACATCACTTCATCGCTGATCATTTCTGATTTGTTGTTGGATGAAGGGACGTAGCCGATCAGAGAACTTGATAAGGATTCGAGACTACTCTTCGAGATTGAAGATTTTTTTACTAAGGTACTGGTGGCTACTAATTCTTTGGAATTCTTGTAAACATTGGCACCCTTAATCTTCGAAGATAATTCCGAGCCGTTATCAGAGAGATCTCTCGTAGCGGAACATCCGGTTATCATCGCGACAGTCAAAACAATCACGGATAATAACAGTAACTTTCCGTTCTTGAGCATTTCTACTCCCTTTTTACTTTATTATAAAAGAACAATTAGGGTAAAATTAAATCTTTCGTTCCATTAATTCAATACAAAAATGTATTTTTTCTTTATTCGTAACACTCATTCTGTCCCGTTTTCGCTGTTTTCATTTTATCAGCGCCATCTTCCTTGTTAAAATCACATCTCTTCCCGCTTTCAAAACATAAAAATAAATTCCGCTCGAAAGCCCCGACGCGTCAAATAAAAATTCATGTGTTCCTGTATTAAGCCGCCCTTTAAAAATATCCGCAACCTTCTTACCGGTAATTTCATATAAAGATAATTCGACTTCCGATAATTTAAAATTTACAATTTTAAATTTACAACTGCTGTTAAAGGGGTTCGGATAATTCTGATACAACTCAAATCCTTCAGGTACGAACTCCGATACATTCCCCGCGTATATCATGCCGCCGTTCGTGAACTTTATTATAGCGGAATTGTCCCCGCACAACCAGCCGTTGTTGTCGTCGATCAAACTCATGCTCAAAATACGTATCCTCTCTGAAACGGGATACCTTGCAGACATCCATGTGAATCCCGAGTTCGTCGTCCTGTAAAGTTTGCTTCTGCCGCAAATATATCCTGTTCCGGAGTTCAGGAATTTTATTTCAGCAGCGCTCTCGTTCACATGCGATATTTCGTTGAGATTTGCGCCGCCGTCAGTCGTTCTGTATATATAAGTGACAGTGTCAAAAGAGTTCGTTGCCCATCCGGTATTTTCGTTTATGAAATGAAAGTACTGCACTATTCCCTGCCCTTTAAGCTGCCAGCTGCTCCCGCCGTCTGATGTGAAATAAAGATTATTGCTGCCTTTGCAGTAACCGCGCTGGGTCGAGAAAAACTGCGGAGAGCTGAAAGTCTGCGGTGTGTTTATCACCTGCCAGTTAAGGCCCGCATTCTGCGTCTTTAATAGCATTCCGTTTCCGAACGCCCAGCCCGTGCTTCCGTTCGCGAAACATATGCTGTTGAATTCGTATGAAGACGTGTAGATTCTGTCCCAGCTCGTACCGAAATAATATGTCTTCCAGATATCGCCCCTTCCGTTGACGCCGTAACCGGTTAACGAATCAGTGAAAAAATAATCACTGAAATTTCTGAAGCCCGTGTTCGGATCCTGCACCCAGTTGTTACCTCCGTCATTGGTTTTCAGGAAAGAATAATTATTCCCGCTGCAGTAAACATAGTTCTTCTGCACTGCCAGTATCCTGTTGAGCGTCGTATTCGAAACACCTATCACGGTTACAGACAATCCGGAATTTACATTTAGTCTGTAAAGCGCTCCTGTATTATCGCTTATGTAAAGCATGGAATCATTATTAAGATAAGCGGATGTGTATCCGAGACCGCCCCTGTACAGTGACCAGCTGAAGCCCGCGTCATCTGACCTGTATACTTTGTATTCAGTCACTATGAATCCGCCTGTAAGACCCGAATAGAATGTTCCGACAGGAATCCCCGCCGACGAGGGTATATAGCTTTCATTCCAGGTGGTGCCGCCGTTTGTTGTATTCATAACGAAGATCTTGTCGAACCTGTTGCCGGCGCACCAACCCGTATTTGAGTTAATGAACTTAATCTTTGTGGCTTCAAACTCGTCGATGTATGTTTCAAACCGCGTCCAGGACAATCCGCCGTTCGTTGTCTTCAATATCAGCGAGTAAGTTGTTACAGGGTCTTTAGTGCAAATGAATCCTGTATTCTGATCCAGAAAATATACGCCTGATAATCTGTACTGGTTAGACGAGAGAGGATAAAGGAAACTCCATGATATCCCGCTCGTCGTGGTTTTCCAGAACTTCCTGTCTGTAACGGCAAAACCTGTATTCTGATTTATAAAAGAAATGTCTTTTATTCTGCTTTCGAATCCGTAAGCAGGCTGCCAGTTTACGCCTCCGTTGCTTGTAAGGTAAAGCATGTTCGAATCGGCGGTCATGTATCCCCTGCTCTGATCGAAGAGATGAACTCTCCCTATGTCCGAATTTGTGAAAGGTGAAAGCCCTGTCCAGCTCCCGCCGTTGTCGGTGCTCCGCAAAGTCATCCCGTAATTGCCTGCGCATATTCCGTAACTGCCGTAAAAAGTAATGCTGTTTATCTGCTCCGGCGAATACTGCGGGTTCTGAAGAACGAATATGCTCTGGGACATAGCTGATTGTATAAGAAACAGGAATACTGACAACGTGAAAATAATTTTTCCGCGCAGATCAACACTGACCGTATTAATTCCCGTTGAGAATGAAACGTAAATATGTCTTCGAAATCCGTTCAACAGAATGCTGTGAACTGTAAGTTACTTCTTATTAAAAATCTTTTCAATAATATTTCGTAAAACATAATGCCTGACAGCGGCGGCAAAAACGCTGTTTAAACGTTTTAAACGCTGTTTTTCCGTTTTTCCTCCGTGGCCGATTTTCCCCGAAAACCGCCCGGAATCCGCCTTTATCTCGAAGATTTGTATTGTTTAGTGAAATTTTTATATATAATTTTGTAATACATTTTAAATGTAAGTAAAGTATGTTTCTAACATCACCTCATTCAAATAAAAATTTTTTAAACCCAATCTACAACTATTAATTTAAAGAAAGGAAATTTTCTATGTCATTTGCTCAGGAAATTCTTGCAAAGGTAAAACAGAAAGATGCGGGACAACCGGAATTTATACAGGCAGTAACCGAGGTTGTCGAATCATTGGAATTAGTGCTTCAGAAAAGACCTGAATACATAAAACACAAAGTCGTCGAAAGAATCATCGAACCTGAAAGAGTAATAATGTTCAGAGTTCCCTGGATGGACGATCAGGGCAACGTTCAGGTAAACCGCGGTTTCAGAATCGAAATGAATTCAGCGATCGGCCCCTACAAAGGCGGTCTCAGATTCCATCCTTCGGTGAATCTCGGTATCCTTAAATTCCTTGCTTTCGAGCAGGTGTTCAAGAACAGCCTTACAACCCTCCCGATGGGCGGCGGTAAGGGCGGTTCAGACTTCGACCCCAAAGGAAAGAGCGATAATGAAGTAATGAGATTCTGCCAGTCTTTCATGAGCGAACTCTTCAGACATATCGGCGCGAATACTGACGTACCCGCGGGCGATATCGGTGTCGGCGGAAGAGAAATCGGTTTCTTGTTCGGCCAGTACAAGAAGTTACGCAATGAATTCGTCGGCGTTCTTACAGGCAAAGCCTTGAACTGGGGCGGATCATTAATAAGACCCGAAGCGACAGGCTACGGCGCGGTATATTTCGGCGCGGAAATGCTCGCGACAAAGGGTGAAACTTACGAAGGCAAGACATGTCTCGTATCAGGTAGCGGTAACGTTGCCCAGTATACTATCGAGAAAATTCTCGACTTAGGCGGCACGCCCGTAACATGCTCGGATTCAGCCGGCTATATCTATGACGAAAAAGGTATCGACAGAGAAAAACTCGCTTTCTTAATGGACCTTAAGAACGTTAAGAGAGGCAGAATAAAAGAATACGCTGAAAAATACAAATCAGCGGTCTACACACCGGTAGATCCGAAGCTCGACTACAACCCGCTCTGGAACCATAAAGCCCATTGCGCGTTCCCGTCAGCGACACAGAACGAAATCAACGGAAAAGACGCTGCAAACCTCCTGAAGAACGGCGTATACGTCGTATCAGAAGGCGCCAACATGCCCACCACAATCGAAGGTGTCAATCAGTTCATCGACGCCAAGATTCTTTACGGTCCGGGTAAGGCGGCAAACGCGGGCGGCGTTGCGACATCAGGTCTCGAAATGTCACAGAACAGCCTCAGACTCTCATGGACGAGAGAAGAAGTCGACCAGAGACTCCACGGTATCATGAAGAGCATCCATAAAGCTGCTTACGAAACAGCGAAACTTTACGGCACACCTGGCAACCTCGTCAACGGTGCCAACATCGCCGGATTCCTTAAAGTCGCCGATTCGATGATCGATCAGGGTCTTGTATAATCACGACCTTCAGTTCAGTAAATAAATTTATTTAATATAAAAACGGCCGCCCTAAAGCGGCCGTTTCTTTTTTCCATTTTCTCTTCTAACTCCTAGCTCCTGTTCTGATTGTAAACTGCCGAATGCTAAATGTTAATTGTTAATTGTTTCTTAAAACCATATTTTTGATAAAGCGAAAATTATGCCCTCATTCATCGATACTGCAGCCATAGAAACCGGTTATATCTGGAAATTCCAGCGGTTTCAGGACCTGATGCAGATGAAAATAAAGGAGATTCTCCTCGTCTCAAGCATTTATGACCTCTACCTTTTCGAAGAAGACGGAAGACTCTACGAACTTATAAGAAACGAATACCAGGACCTCGAATTAAGCCAGTCCCCGGATATTATACGCGTTTCAAGCGCCCGCGAGGCTAACGCCGTACTGAACGGCAAAAGAAAAATCGACCTCGTGATTACAACCCTTCACATTGAGGATTCTACTCCCGTGAAGTTCGCCGAAAACGTGAAGAAATCGCATCCTGAAATTCCCGTTGTGATGCTCTCTTTCGACTCCCGCGAACTCCATAATCTTATCCTCAAAAAGGATATTTCGGTGTTCGATAAGACGTTCGTCTGGACCGGCGACTATAAACTAATTATCGGAATTATTAAATATCTCGAGGATAAGTATAATGTAGAACATGATACGGCTACGGTAGGAGTGCAGTCAATCATTGTTATAGAAGATAACATAAGAAATTACTCTTCCCTTCTGCCTGTAATTTATACGGAACTTATTCACCAGTCGAAACGTGTGATTTCAGAAGGCATTAATCTTTCACACAGATTCCTGCGAATGCGCGCCAGACCGAAGATTCTTCTCTGCAGCAGCTATGAGGAAGCGCAGAAATATCTGAAAAAATACGAAGAGTATATTCTAGGCGTCATCTCTGACGTCGAATTTCCGCGCAACGGTGTCCCCGACCCGAAAGCCGGTATAAGGTTTGCAAAAGAAGTAAAGAAGAGGCATTCTGACATCCCCGTGCTGCTTCAGTCGTCCGACGAGAGCAACCGAATCGATGCCCTCGAACTCGGATGCAGTTTCATACGCAAAGGCTCCACGCTTGTAAATACCGAACTTGCCGATTTCATGGTGGAGAATTTCGGATTCGGCGACTTCGTGTTCAGGACTCCAGAAGGTAAAGAGGTCGCAAGAGCCGAAAACCTCATTGACTTTGAAGAAAAACTTAACGAAGTGCCGGCGAGTTCAATCAAGTACCACGGCGAAAGGAATCATTTTTCAAACTGGCTTAAAGCAAGAACTGAATTCTGGCTGGCCGACAGGCTTCGTCCCGCCAAGGTCACTGAATTCGAATCTCTCGAAAAAATCAGACTGCATCTATTGAATGCCCTGAAGGCCTACAGAAAAATTATTCAGAAAGGCGTAGTAGAAGATTTCAACAGCGAGACGTTCGACCCTGTATATTCTTTCGCCAGAGTGGGCGGAGGCTCGCTCGGAGGAAAAGCAAGAGGTTTGAGTTTCCTGAATTTTCTTATTAACAGTTATGGCATAGGCGATAAGTTTGAAGGAATTACAATTGACGTTCCTCCCGGCATCGTTATCGGTACTGATGTCTTCGACCATTTCATCGAATACAACGACCTCGAAAAATTCGTCCATGAATGCAAAGATGACGCAGAACTGAAAAGACGCTTCCTTAAAGCGAAATATTTTCCCGAGGAAATCAGGATTGCCCTCAGAGAATTCCTGCAGATAATTCAGGAACCGCTTTCCGTCAGGTCGTCAAGCCTTATGGAAGACTCGCAGTACCATCCGTTCGCAGGCGTGTATGACACCTATATGATTCCAAACAACGAATCGAACATTATTGAACGCCTTGAAAACCTGCTGAACACAATAAAACTCGTTTACGCTTCGACTTATTACAACGCGTCGAAAGAGTATTTCAGGGCTACCTCACATAGTATTGAAGAAGAAAAAATGGCAGTCATTATTCAGAAAATGGTCGGCGACAGGTATGAGAACAGGTTTTATCCCGATATTTCAGGCGTGGCAAAGTCTTATAACTTTTATCCGATACACCCGCAAACAACGAAAGACGGCATTGTCTCCGTTGCGCTGGGCCTCGGAAAGACTATCGTCGAAGGCGGCAATACCGTCAAGTTCTCTCCTAAATACCCGGAACACCTGATCCAGTTCTATTCCACTGAATCTTTTCTGAATAATAACCAGAAGGAATTCTTTGCTCTTGACCTGGATACAAAACTCGAAGATGTTTCTAAGAACGGAATTATACAGGATTTGTTCACAAAACCGTACTCGCTCAAGGAAGCAGAGGCAGACGGCACGCTCGATATGCTGGGCTCAACTTATTCCAGGGAAAACGACAACATTTATGACGGTATCTCCAGACCTGGTATAAGACTTGTGACTTTCTCATCCATACTCAAGTACAGAATGTTCCCGCTGCCTGAAATCGTTCAGACACTACTTTCGCTGGGAAGCAAAGGGATGGGAACTGCTGTTGAAATTGAGTTCGCAGTGAACCTTAAAAGGAGTATCAAGGAATTCGGTGTGCTGCAGATGAGACCTCTTGTTATTAACGAAGAGGCCGAAAACATAAACGTTCATTCCTATCCGAAAACTGAAATACTCTGTAAATCGGATGAAGTGCTTGGAAGCGGCGTAAATACCGAAATAACAGATATTTTATATGTTGATTTTGAAAAATTCGAACGCTCGAAGACGAAGGAAATTGCCGGCGAGGTAAGGCATTTTAATACTAAACTGACAGATGAAAAACGTCCCTATCTCCTGATAGGTTACGGCAGATGGGGTACTCTTGACCCCTGGCTGGGGATTCCTGTAATCTGGTCGGAAATATCGGGCGCCAAAGCCATCATAGAAGCGGATATGAAAGACCTCATTGTCGAGCCGTCACAGGGTTCACACTTCTTTCAGAACCTTACTTCGTTCTCCATAAGCTATTTTACTGTCAAGACCGGTTCAAAGAACTCATTCATCGACTGGAAATGGCTGGACTCTCAAAATGTTAAAGATCAGAGCTTATTTGTTAAGCACATTCGCCTTGAAAAACCACTGCAGATTATAGTCAACCCCCATAAAAAATTAGGGGTAATTTTGAAGCCATGAAAAAGGTAAAAACGTTAAAAATTTTGTATAATCGCTTAAAATAGAGCTTATATTATTGATTTATCAGTATATTAAAAAGAGGCATTTTCGCCTCTTTTTTTTTCTTTCAGGCTGAAACCTGCCAAAGGAAACGTCAGTTACCTTCCTTATCATCTATTTTTTTTATGTTTTCATGTTTGTTTATATTATTGTTTTTACAGCTTTTATATTTGTTGCTACACTCTGGATAATTACAGAAAATTGAGGCAAAGGGCTTTAGTAATTGACAATAAAATCCGATATCCGTATATTGCATGCTTATAAAACGTTATAGGTAATATTTCTTAAATAATATACCTGTTCTTTGAAATAAGAAAATCGCTCACTGATTGAATAAAAAAAAATTACAGCGAAAGAGTTTTTGATTAAATAAACAGGAGAAGTAATTTGTTAAAATCCTTTAGTGCGTATTTACTCGCATTAATTTTATTTTTTCTAATCAGCGGACGAGATACTGTTGTCTTGGCACAGACCTCTGGCAGTTACTCTGAATCCACGTGCAGGCAACTCCAGTTCTCCTACGGAGTGGACCCGGTGAAGATGTTCGAACATCCCGAAGATTGGCGTATTTTCGCCAAGACCTGGATGAGGCAAAAAGGC
>CAIKZJ010000391.1 GCA_903831845.1 uncultured Ignavibacteriota bacterium | reverse complement strand
TTGCTGGAGCCGATATTATCGTAGCCCCACATGTATGAATAATTCCTGTTGAGGTCGACGCCGTACGAACCTCCGTTGTTTCTTCTGTTCTTTCTCCAGTCGCCGCCGCCGTTCGGGTTGGTGGTCTGATTATAGTAGTAGCCGTCTACGTTAACGACAGGCACAAAATAAATTTCCCTGTTGTTCACGATGTAAGTAGCTTCCGGGTTCGTGCCGTAGTTGTCGAGCAGCCAGCACATATAATAGAAGAGGGTCGCCATGCCCTGCGGCTCGCGGGCATGATGAAGTCCGTCGAAATAAATCACGGGTTCTGTTGCCGATTCATCAACATCGGCATTGTCGGAGATTTTCACCGACCAGATTACGCGTCCCTGTTCCGAGGTGCCTCTGTTCTGTTTGGCGGTAATGAGGGTCGGGTATTGAAGCCTCAATGAATCAAGCTTCTGCACCACTTCGGCGTAAGTGTAGAAGCCGCCCATGCTGCCGTAAGTGAAACTGGTAATGTTATCCGATTTCATTATGCTTTCGGAATTCTGCAGTTCCTTTTGTGATGACTGCGGGCGTGTGCGGTAATATTCGTCCATGTCCGCGATAGTGACATCGTAGCGAAGACCTGTGTTGTGCAGTCTCGCAATCTCTTCCTGGTTTATTACCAGAGTAATGCCGTCTTTTATATTTCCGAGATAATGTTCAAACTCGATATCGTTCAGAGCAAGAATGCGGAAATCGTCGGGAGAGTTCAGGTACACCTTTACGGTGCTGTACTTCTCGAGCGGAGATTTTTCGACTGAAATTGATCTGAAAGAAAACGAGATAAGAGCGAATACTAAAACGAGTAAAGTAATTTTAGATTTCATGAAATGTATATTCTTATGTTATACAAATTTATGGAAAATAGAATTGGGATTCAAAACCAATGGGAGAAAAAAGGGAATAAAAAACGGCGGAAGACTTCCGCCGTCAGTAAAACCATATTTATATATATAATTACTTTGCTGTCTTGTTGATATGCTTCGCGAGTTTCGACTTTGTGTTGGCCGCTTTATTCTTGGGGATAACGCCCTTCGTGGCAGCTCTGTCGAGTGTGCGCGTGGTCTTTTTGAGTTCTTCCAAAGCCGCTGTTTTATCCTTGGCGGAAAGAACTTTCTTCACCGAACTCTTAATAAGTACTTTATATTTTTTATTCTTTTCGGTTCTTTTTACAGTCTGTCTTGCTCTTTTCTGAGCAGATTTGTGTCTTAAAGGCATACTATTTCTTTATTTAAAACCTTTAATTTAGTGAAATTTATATTAAGATTCAAACCTTTTTGGGAAGTATAATGGCGCTTTTTTTCAGGTCGCCGAGAATTTCGGCTTTTCCTTTTACGAAAAGATAAACGGTATACGCGCCCGTGACGGCGTCGAGTTCATCGTTATTCATTTCTTTCCTCAGGCCTTTAATTCCCAGTTTTTCGAGTCCTTTAAGCAGTTTCGGCATTGAATGCTGCTTTCGGGGAATGCCGAAAATATCCTGCGTACCGCCGGGATAAATCTCTATGGATTCTATTCCCATTCTTTTGAATTTCTTTTTCAGGGCTATGCCGCGTTTTGTGAGCATGCGCATCGGACCGAGTGTAACTGGGAAGAATCTGATTTTCCGTTTAAGGAGTTCGCGGTCGCATTCACGGAGGTGCACGCCGTTGTTGTCCTCTAACGTTTTTCTTCCGGGCGGAAGGGAGAGCGGGGCGTCCATTCCGACTATCTTTGTTTCCGATTTTTTGACGAAAGCGATGATTTCCTCGTCGGTATGAACGGTCCGGCAATCGATGATTTTCTTATTATGCATAAGGCAGATTCCGGTATCTCTTTTGGGGCTTCCTGCGAGGTCGATGCCCACTACAACGGTTTTTTCAGTCATTTTTCAAGATAAAATTGAAGATTTGAATAACAAAGTCAATTTGTCTGCCAAAATCCTATTGATAAAGGTCAATTAATTGCTTATTTTTGTAGTTCTTAGGGCGGTTAGCTCAGTTGGTTAGAGCGCCACGTTGACATCGTGGAGGCCATTGGTTCGAGTCCATTACCGCCCACTTTTTATTTGCAAAAGTTAATCCGATTCATTTCCATAGTTCAAACCAACAATATTCCCGAATCGGTTTACATTTTATAATGTTATAAAGAAGTGGACGCAAAAATTAAAATAACATTCCCTGACGGAAGCGTTAAAGAATTCCAGAAGGGGATATCGGCATACGACGTTGCGAAGAGCATTAGCGAGAGGTTAGCGAAGCAGGTGCTTGTTGCTGACGTTAACGGCGTGAAGAAGGACATGTCCGCGGCGATTAACGAGGACGCGAAGGTGGTGTTTTACAAATTCGATTCTGATGAAGGCAAGGAATGTTACTGGCATACTTCTTCTCACATGATGGCTCAGGCGATCGAGGAGCTTTACCCGGGCGCGAAGTTCGGCGTGGGTCCTGCGATAGACGGCGGGTTTTATTACGACGTTGACAGCGAGACGAAGTTCACTGAAGAAGATTTAAAAAAGATTGAAGACAAGATACTCGAAATCGCGAAGCGCGACCTTCATCCCGTAAGGGAAGAAATGAAACGTCCCGAAGCGATTGAATATTTCAGGACAAAAAGAGTTGACCCTTATAAGGTCGAAATACTCGAAACAATCGCTAAGGACGAGGAAGTGGTATCGCTCTATCATCAGGGCGGATTCACAGACCTTTGCCGCGGCCCGCATTTGCCGGCAACATCGCTCGTTAAAGCGGTGAAGCTGGTGTCGGTCTCCGGTTCATACTGGAGAGGCGACGAGAAGAGGCAGATGCTTCAGAGGATTTACGGAATTACTTTTCCTTCGCAGAAAGAACTCGACCAGCATTTAAAGAATCTGGAAGAAGCGAAGAAGCGCGACCACAGGAAACTCGGCAGGGAGCTTGATCTGTTCATGTTCCACGAAGTAAGTCCGGGCGCGCCTTTCTGGCTTCCGAACGGCATGATAATATACAGGGAGATTGAAAGTTTCTCGAGAAAACTTCACGACAA
Organism: uncultured Ignavibacteriota bacterium; assembly: GCA_903831845.1. Taxonomy (GTDB): domain Bacteria; phylum Bacteroidota; class Ignavibacteria; order Tepidaquicellales; family Tepidaquicellaceae; genus CAIKZJ01. The sequence continues at coordinate 882 of CAIKZJ010000391.1, read as the reverse complement.
ATACAGATACGATGAAATAAGCACTCCGATAATCGTGAGGGAGCCGCTGTTCAAGACATCCGGACACACCTCGCATTACGCGGAGAACATGTTTAAGATAATCAGCGACGACGAGCCGATGTACCTGAAACCGATGAACTGTCCGGAATCGACGCTTGTATATTCTTCGAAGTTAAGAAGTTTCAGGGACCTTCCGATAAGGTTAAGCGAACTCGGAAGGATGCACAGGAACGAAATTCGCGGAGCGCTTGGCGGCATGTTCAGAGTAAGGCAGTTCACGATGGACGACGCTCACATATTCGCGAGGTACGACCAGATACTCGAGGAAATCACAAACGTACTGGCGCTGATGACTGAGACATATTCGGCGTTCGGATTCACACCGATGTACTATCTTTCGACAAGGCCCGACGAATTCATGGGCGACATCGAAGTATGGAACAGCGCGGAAGAATCTCTTGCGCAGGCTTTGAAGGTAAACAATCTCGATTATAAGATAAACGAAAAGGACGGAGCTTTCTACGGACCGAAGATAGACGTGCATATTAAAGACGCGTTGAACAGGACCTGGCAGTTAGCGACTGTTCAGCTGGACTTCAACCTGCCGGAAAGGTTTGACCTTGTTTACGAAGGTTCTGACGGTCAGAAACACAGGCCCGTTATGATACACAGGGCGATTTACGGCAGTTTCGAAAGATTCGTCGGTATACTGACAGAGCATTACGCGGGTAATTTTCCGTGCTGGATAGCTCCGGTTCAGATATCGGTGCTTCCGCTGGCTCAGTGATTTTGAGCGGCTCGGTAGCCAACCAAGTGTTCTGCGCACCAACATCAGGCAACCCGTTTCCGTTCACGCTGGCGGCGGGCTCTTACACCGAGATG
>CAIKZJ010000390.1 GCA_903831845.1 uncultured Ignavibacteriota bacterium | reverse complement strand
GTTTTCCGGGTCGAAATAATCCGCGCCCCAGTTGCCGCGCGTGAACGCGTATTCTCCGTCCTGCTGCTTTGTGTTCAATGTCGCCTGAAGCACCTGTTCGAGTTTTAGATTTATGCCGATATCTTTCAACTGTTCCTGTATCGCAATCGAAATATTCTTCTGGAGTTCGTCGTTTGATATCACGAGTGTAAGGTCGAGTCCTTTTCCTCCGGGGTAACCTGCTTCTTCGAGAAGTTTCTTCGCTTTGCCTATGTCGTAACTGTATCCCGTGACAGATGAATCGAATCCCGGCATCCCGTACGGAAGCGGACCGTGATTTGCGGCGGAACCTCTGTTCTTCAGCACGAATTTTACAATTTTTTCTTTATCGATGGCGTAATTTATAGCCTGGCGCAGCTTTTTATTCCCGGTGAACGGACTCGTCTTTCCTGCTGGCAGGGAAGGGTTCTGAACCATTATAAGATAAACCGTATTCAGCCACGGCTGTTTGACGAGCCGGTAATCCTTTTCATCCGGTTTTACAAGGTTACCGTTTTCGTCAGTTAATGCGTCGACTATTTCAGCGGACGGTTCGTGATAATCATACCTGCCGTTCAGGAAATCAAGAAATTCCGTCTCGGTAGATTTCGTAAATCCTATTTCAATTCTGTTAAGATAAGGAAGTGTGTTCCCCGAGGAATCTTTTTCGTAGTAGTTCTTATTCTTTTCGAGAGTTAGAATCTTGTCCAGCTCCCAGCTGACGAACCTGAAGGGGCCTGTCCCGACCGGGTGCGAGGCGAATTTATCTTTGTAATATTCGACTGCTTCTTTCGGATACACATAACCGTATGTCATTGTAAGAAGACTGAGGAAAGGAGCGAACGGTTTGTACAGTTCGATTACAAGCGTAGAATCATCCGGAGTTTTAAGTCCCGTGATTTCTCTCGCTTCGTTCGTGCTCTTGCCGGATTTGTATTCATAGAATTCTCTTGCGCCCTTAATTTTATCTCTGAACACCCAGAGACCGCGAGTTTTGGTCGACGGGTCGTTTACACGTTCAAGACAGTACTTGAAATCCTGCGAATTAACCGCGCGTCCCTTGCCGTCAGGGAAGCAGGCATCGTCGTGGAAGCGGATGTTCCTGTTTATTGTAAAAGTATAAGTAAGGCCGTCTTCTGAAATTACCCAGCGTTTCGCGGTAAGAGGGATAATTTCGTTGTTCCTGTTGTATGAGACAAGCCCTTCCATCACGTTTGTCAGCACCCAGATAGTCTGCGGTGAGTTCGACATGACAGGTTCCAGTGTTTCCAGACCGAGAGGGAAATTGAGCCTGAAAACGTCTTCGGTTCTTTTCTGTCTGACGGCGCAGGATGACAGGAAAAGCAATGCAAACAGTGGAAGAAAAACCCTGAATGCTGTCCGTATTATTTTATTTCCGAATGTAATATTCCGAAATTATTTTTTCGATAATATTGTTAAAATATTATTAATAATCGACTTAATCCATACTTAAAAACGATGAACCCAGTACTTAAAGAGAAAATCCGGGAAGCGCACCGGCTATCCGGCAACGAAAGCGGCAAACCTTATGTCTCTTTTAAGAATATCAATGAAATGCTGTCTGAAAGATTAAAAATGAACGGCAGCGATCTGTTCTTAAGGTACCGCGCTGATGGAAGATATAATGATTATACTTATGAATCCTTCCTAAAAAAAGTAAGTTCATTGTCTGAATATCTGGTTTCGAAAGGTATTAAAAAGGAAAACAGGGTTGCGGTATTTTCTCACAATCATTCCGATACTGCAGTTCTGTATTTCGCCGCATGGAATATCGGAGCGGCGGTTGTCCCGCTTAATATTTCCGAAAGCCCTGAAAGAATAGAGTACATACTGAAAAATTCCGATACAAAACTTCTTTTTACACGCGATGAGTATTTTGAATCAGTAAGCCGTATGAGCGGAAAGCTTGGCGTTCAGACGGTAAATTTTGACAAACTAAATACAGGGGAAAATAAAGATCTTTATAAGGCAGAATTTGAAATTGACGGCTATACCGAAGCAATGATAGTTTATACTTCAGGAACTACTGGAAATCCGAAGGGTGTGGTGCTTTATCAGTACAATCTGCTGTGCGACGCTCATTTCATAGCCGGATGGCATCATCTTTATGAAAAGGACAGGATGATGTGCGTTCTGCCTATACATCACGTCAACGGAACTGTCGTAACGCTTATGACCCCGATGTATTACGGCGGTTCGGTCGTGCTTAACGATAAATTCCACGCCGAAAATTTCTTCACTCTGCTTGAAGAAAATCATGTTAAGGTGGTAAGCGTAGTTCCGACATTGCTTAGATTTCTGATGCACGCTCATGAAGGGAAGAGCATTTCAGGATTAAAAAATTTCAGGCATTTCATATGCGGCGCGGGACCGCTAACGAGCGAACTCGCGAGGGGATTCGAGGAACAGTTCGGTTTAAGAGTAGTTCACGGCTACGGCTTGTCGGAGACCACCTGTTATTCTTGCTTCATTCCCGATGATTTAAACAAAGAAGAGCATTTCAAATGGCAGAACGAGTTCGGATTTCCATCGATCGGCATTCCGCTTGAGTGCAACGAGATGGAAATTCAAAACGCAGACGGCACAAAAGTGCCTGAAGGCGAACGCGGGGAAATCGTAATACGCGGGCACAACGTAATGAAATATTATTTCGACAACGACGCCGCTAACGAGAGCGCTTTCACGCACGGGTGGTTCAGAAGCGGAGACGAAGGATTTTTCAGGTACGACGATAAAGGAAACAGGTATTTTTTCATAACAGGCAGAATCAAGGAGCTGATTATACGCGGAGGAGTCAATATATCACCTCTGGAAATAGACGAGATATTATCGGGAATTAATTATGTAAGATCCGCGATTTCTGTAGGGTTCGAGAACGATTGGTACGGCGAGGAGGTCGGGGCGCTGGTAAGTCTTAAGGATGAATACGCCGAGGCGGATAAAAAGAATATCGAAAAGGAGATAATCGCTTACTGCGAACGCCATTTGCCGTTCAATAAATTGCCGAAGGTCGTTATATTTACGGACAGCATACCCGTTACCTCGACGGGCAAGTACAAACGCAACGAGGCAAAAAAGTATTTTGAAGATTACAGAAAGATACAATTCAAGAAGGGAAAAAGTTAATGGCGAAGAAGAACAGCAATTCCAGGGACAGGGAAAATTTTTACGGGCTCTCCGAAGTACAACTGCTCGATGCTTACAAAACAATGGTTACCTCAAGGCTGATTGATGACCGTGTCGAGAATCTTATCAAGCAGGGGAAAGCGACATTCCTTATTTCGGGTTCGGGACATGAGGCTGTGCAGGTGGCTACCGCTATGGCAATGAAACCCGGCAAAGACTGGTTTTACACATATTACAGGGACGACGCTCTTGTTCTTGCGCTCGGCATTACTCCAGAAAACATATTCCAGCATTCAATGGGCAAGGCTACCGACCCGTTCACCGGAGGAAGGCAGATGGCGACACATTTAGGCAGCAAAGAACTTAGAATGCCTACCGCGTCTTCTCCGACAGGTTCGCAGTACCTTCAGGCGGTCGGAACGGCATTGAGCTGCGTGTTAAGAAATACCGATGAGGTCGTATACGTGGCAGGCGGCGAAGGCTCGACATCGGAGGGCGAATATTTTGAAGCGGTAAACTGGGCAACAAGGAAAAAACTTCCCGTTATTTTTCTCATTCAAAATAACAAATATGCCATTTCGGTGCCTGTGGAGGACCAGGCGGCGGGCGGCTCGATATATAAAGCCTGTTCGGGATTCGAGGGGCTTAACAAGTATCATATAGACGGAACTGATTTTCTTGAAAGTTATGCGACTGCTAAGGAAGCCGTTAGGCTGGCGCGCGAGGGAAACGGTCCCGCTCTGATTTATGCCGATGTTGTTCGTCTGCGCTCTCACTCTGCATCCGACGCTCAGGAAAAATACAGAAGCAAAGAATCGCTCGAGGATGATTTGAAGAAAGACCCGATAGCTCGTTTCGAAAAGGAACTTATCGAGGCGGGCATACTGACGCATGAAAAGACCGAAGAAATTAAAAAGAGCATATTTGACGAAATGCTGAAGACAGCTGATGAAGTATATACACAGCCGAATCCCGACGCGGCAACTGTAATGGATTATCTTTACTGCCCCGATGAGGAGCAGGCGGTCATCGAATACGAAAAGAGCAAACCGACAGGCGAGCCTGTTGTGATGGTTGATGCTATCAATCATGCTTTGCACGAGGAAATGGAAAAGAACCACCACATGATTATATACGGCGAGGACATTGCGGACGGCAAAGGCGGGGTGTTCACGGCGACAAAAGGACTTTCGACCAAATTCGGTGAGGACAGGGTGTTTAATTCTCCGCTCGCAGAAGCATCTATAGTCGGGACAGCGATCGGAGCGGCGATAACCGGAGTCAAGCCTGTTGTTGAGATTCAGTTCGCCGATTACATTTTCCCGGCGATGATGCAGATACGCGACGAACTGGTTATGCTAAGATACCGTTCGAACAATTTATTTTCCTGCCCGCTTGTCATACGCGCCGCATGCGGAGGTTATATCGGCGGCGGTCATTATCACTCACAGAATATAGAAGCGCTTTTCGCAAAATGCCATGGCATGTACATCGCTTATCCGTCAAACGCAGCGGATGCGAAGGGGCTGTTGAAGACTGCCTGCAACCTTAACGATCCTGTTCTTTTTCTCGAGCATAAATTTCTTTACAGGCAGGGCTTCGCGAAATCCCCCGAACCTGACGCGGATTATTACCTGCCTTTCGGTAAAGCTTCAGTAAGAAGGGATGGGGACGATATTACGATTATAACTTACGGAGCTATGGTTGAAAAAGCTCTGAGGGCTTCGAGGGAAATGGAGAAGAAAGGCGTCGGTGTCGAGGTTGTCGATTTGAGAACTATTGTCCCGCTCGACATGGAGACAGTCCTTGCGTCAGTAAAGAAGACGGGCAAAGCTATCGTGTTCTATGAAGACTCAAAGTTCATGGGATTCGGGGCGGAGATAGCGGCGCAGATCTCGGAAAAGGCGTTTGAGTTTCTTGACGCTCCTGTAAAGAGAGTTGCGGGACTGGATGTTCACGTTCCTTTCCATCCTAATCTTGAAAAGGCGGCATTGCCGCAGGACGGCTGGATACTTGCGGCCTGTGAGGAAATGGCTTCGTACTGATTACAGCTCTTCAAGAAGTTTTCTCATATCGGCTATCTGCTGTCTGTTGCCGAGTACGATTAATTTTGTGTTCGCGCCGATAACCATATCGGGCAATGGATTAATAGTGTACTTTCCGTCCGGGTGCTTAAGACCGATAATGTTCGCTCCTGTTTTATTCCTTATATCAAGATCCTTTATTGTCTTTCCGACATAGTCGTCCGTAAGTTCGTTCAGGGCGAGTTCTTCGAATGTCAGGCTGATGTCAGTATCCTGACCTATCAGCTGGGCTATGAATTCCATTATATCGGGTTTCATAACGAGCGCAGCCATGTGCGCGCCTCCGATTTTTTCAGGCATAATTATATTGTTGGCTCCCGCGCGTTTAAGCTTGTTGACTGAACCCTCGCTGGACGAGCGGCTTATAATCGTAATATCGGAATTAAGCTCACGGGATGTAAGCACAACATAAAGGTTTTCGGGATCCTCGGGAAGAGTTGTAATTATTGCCTTCGCTTTTTTTATACCGGCTTCTATCAGAACTTCCTCTTCGGTTGCGTCACCCTCAATGAAAAGCAGTTCTGGATTTGATTTCAAATCCTCTATGATATGCTCGCGCTTTTCAATAACCACGAACGGCTGTCTGTCATCCGTAAGTTCAAGGCAGACCTGTTTGCCGTTCCTGCCGTAACCGCATACGATTACATGATTTTTAAGTTCTCCGATTTTCTTTTTCACGTTGTAATTTTTAAAGAAGTTTCTGAATTCGCCTTCAATGATGAATCCCGCTATCGCAGTCGCGCCGTAGAAGAAAATTCCGATGGCGGTTACAAGCAGGAAGGAAGTGAATAATCTTCCCGTACCCGAAAGAGGATGCACTTCCATGAAACCGGCCGTTGAAATAGTTATCATTGTCATGTAAATAGCCTCTACGAAAGTATAATTCTCGATCAGCATATAACCCGCCACGCCGATCGTCACGGAAAAAAACAGCAATACGAAAATTATTATTATTCTTCTGAACTGCGGGAAGCCGGATTTATAGTAATCTAATACGTTCAAGGTAAATGAATTATATTGTCATAGTAAAAGAATCTTTTTAAATTAGTGGTAATAAAGTATTATTTCAACAAATAATTATCGGGGAACTTCATAGACCCTATAATTATTGTATTTCTTGAGAATTTGAAAAATTAAAACATAAAAATAATGCAGGAATTCGATATTACGGTAATTGGAAGCGGCCCGGGCGGATATACCGCCGCAATAAGGGCTTCGCAGCTGGGATTTAAAACGGCTATAATTGAAAGGGATAAGCTCGGGGGGGTGTGTCTCAACTGGGGATGTATTCCTACAAAAGCCCTCATAAAAAGCGCGGAGATGATGAACAAGACGAAACACATGGGTGAATACGGAATCAATGTCGAAGGCAAGGGATTCGATTTCCCGAAAATCATACAGAGGTCCAGGAAAGTCGCCGAAGCGTCCGAAAAAGGCGTGCAGTTCCTTATGAAGAAAAATAAAATAACCGTCATAAACGGCACGGCTGAATTCAACGCCGATAAAACTATCGCTGTAAAGGATAAAGACGGTAAAGTAATCGATACTGTTAAATCGAAGCACACAATCGTCGCAACGGGCGCGAGAGCAAGAACACTTCCGGGAATAAAATTCGACGAGAAGAAAATTCTTTCGTCGACGGGCGCAATGCTGATGCAGGAAGTCCCGGCGAAAATGACGATTGTCGGAAGCGGCGCTATCGGAATGGAGTTCGCGTATTTCTACAGCGCATTCGGAACGGAAGTAACGATAATCGAAATGCTTCCGCAGATACTTCCTGTCGAAGACAAGGAAATATCCGAAGTCGTGGCGAGGGAGTTCAAGAAACTCGGCGTCAAGATGTACACGGAAACAAAGACCGAGAGCGTGGAAGTAAAAGACGGAAAGGTTTACACGAAAGTAAGCGGCAAACTCAGCGATACAATTGAATCGGACGTTGTGCTTCTCGCAATCGGAGTGACAGGCAACATTGAAAACCTCGGTCTGGAAAAAGCCGGCGTTCAACTTATCAGGAACTCTATTAACGTCGATACGAATTACAAAACAAACGTCGACGGCATTTACGCCATCGGCGACGTGGCAATAGTAAATGAGAAGCCAAAACCCTGGCTGGCACACGTAGCTTCAGCGGAAGCTGTCAACTGTGTCGAGAAGATTAAAGGGCACGAGGCAGGGGACATTAACTACGGAACGATACCGGGCTGCACATACTGCAATCCGCAGGTAGCATCTGTCGGTATGACGGAAGAAAAAGCAAAAGCCGCAGGTTACAAACTTAAAATAGGGAAATTCCCGTTCTCCGCTAACGGCAAATCAAGAGCAGCTGGTGAGACGGCCGGAATGGTCAAGCTTATATTCGACGAAGAATACGGCGAACTACTCGGCGCTCATATAGTAGGCGCGGAAGCCACCGAACTTATCAGCGAACTCGTGATGGTGAAATCGCTTGATGGAGTAGGAGAGTCGATCATCAAGACCATACACGCGCATCCCACTCTTTCAGAATCGATACTGGAAGCCGCAGGCGTGGCGTACGGAGAAGCGATAAATATATAGTCCAAGTCTGGTGCCGGGAAGATATCCCGGCACTTTAATTTTTATATTTTCTCATTTATGGCCAAACAATCGATGATATACATATGTATATTATTCAATTTGTTTCTGCTGATTCTGATTAATCCTTGTATTTCACAAGCAGATATACGGTTATTTGATCCTTCCGCAAAACAGGATACCCTGACCACAAAAAAGAATTTTAAAGTTACATTATCGCTCGAAAGGAATTACTTCTATGAGGGAGAACCGGTATTCCTTAGAGTTGTTGTTACAAACATTTCGAAAAGAAATGATTCCATAGCCTATCTGCATGAATCAATAATGAGAAACCTATCATCATGCGATTATGGAAAATTTATGGGAGATATACTTTATGCAGCTGTCCCATATACCGTATTTTTGCCGGGAGATTCAATAGTTTTGAATTATGAGATTAATTACGCTATTAATGAAAATGGCGGAAACACTTTTGCGAAATCGGGAACATGCTTTGCGGGCATAGAATTACCTCTTAATGATCCGGAAAAGAACGTTATTTCCTCAAACCATTTAAGATTCTTTATCATTGAGCCGGTGAAAAATGATGTACTGTATCAAAAAATTCTGGACATGAATAAGAAATTGGACAGAGAGGACAGAATAAACATCATAAATGATTTTGACGAGCATATTAACGATTATTTATACTCAGTATACTTTGAAGGATTGTATTATTTCGTTACTAACTGGAAAAACATAATGGATTATAAAATGGATAGTTCATTCGTGAATCAGATTTTACAGCAAATAAGAAGAAACCCAGATTCTTTTGCAGTTTCCAGCGGTGTTTGGCATGCATACAGGATATTGATGAAAGACGGTGAAAAGTCAAAACTGCAAGAATTCGAAGATGAAATACTTGAAAAATTTAAACTTTCGAAATCATATGTCACACTGCTCGAATGCAAAAAGCATTATAATAATTGACAAACCGATCAATTAAACATGCGTTCCCAAAGTGGACTTTGGGAACGAGACAAACATTTTGGGATGCAAATAAAAAAACCCGCCGGATGGCGGGTTTTTTTATAATTAAATCAAATTATCTTATATCTCCGAAAACTCTCCCAGGTTCAGGTTGAGTTTCTTCTTAATAATCTTCGAATTCCTTCCCACGAGCGAATCTGTGACAATCGCGTTCTCGATATGACATCCGTTATCTATAATCGAGTTATCGACAATGCTGTTCCTTAGTATGCAGCCGTCGTTTATAGTGGCGTGGGGACCGACTATGCTGTTCTCGAGCACTACATTTTTTCCTATGTAAACAGGATTGTTTATCTTGCATCCTTTCAGGTCATACTTGTTCGATTTCTTGTCGAGCAGATACCTGTTTGTCTCAAGCATTGTTTCCGGCTTGCCGCAGTCCAGCCAGCCGTTTACGTTGTATGTTACCATCTTCTCGTTCTGCTTAAGCATTATTTCAAGAGCATCGGTCAGCTGGTATTCGCCTTTTGTGGTGACCTTATTCCTTATGATATGCTCGATCGAATCGAAAAGAAGAGTAGAATTCTTAAGAAGATAAATTCCGACTATAGCTTCGTTAGAAGGGGAGACTTCCTTCGATGCAGGTTTCTCGACGAGGCGTTTGATGAATCCTTTCCTGTCTTTCTCGACAACCCCGAATCTTCTCGGATCTTCCACTTTCTTTACGCCTATTACCGAATATTTGCTTTTTACAACGTCTTTCAGGTTCACATCGAAAAGCGTATCGCCGAGGATGATGAGCACTTCTTCTTTCTTGATCGGGTCGAATTTGCCTTTTGCGCAGAGCACAGCATGTCCGAGTCCGAGAGTTTCTTTCTGCCTTACGTAGTCGAACTTGTAATTGAAAGTGCTGTTAAGGTAATGCTCGATCTTTTCGCCCTGCTGACCGGTTATGAATATGATGTTATCCGCAATTTTCTTCTTTATCAGTTCGTCGACGATATAATAAATCATGGGATGTCCTGCGACATTCAGCAGCACCTTCGGCTGAGTTATAGTATGAGGACGCAATCTTGTCCCAACCCCCGCTACTGGTATAATGACTTTCATTGTACTTTTGTTTTAAATATCAAATATCAAATATAAAAAATCAAAATTGCAAATCAAAAATCAAATATTCTGATTTGTAATATTGCTTGATTCAATTCTATTTAAAATAACTATTCAGCGTTTATTTTTAAGTGTAATTATACTTGATGCAAATATTCTGGATAATTCAATCAACTCTTTCAGAATAATATCAGCATCGGCGTTTGAGGTCTGTCTGCTGTCTTTTATCAGAGACACCCAGAGTTTGCTCTCATTCGCGGATTTCAGAGAAATATTCATGAAATTTGTGAAATCTTTCCTGCTGCTTGCCGCCTGTCCTTCAATATAATTGGCGATAATGCTTGTACCGCTTCTTAACAACTGATCCCCCAGGCGTCTCGATACGTTATCACCCGGAAGACTATCAATAAACCGTATCAGTCTTAAAGTAAAACTGTATAGCCTTTTCTTGAAAAGGCTCTTTTGTCTTTCCTTGTTCTCCTCCAAAGCATTTCCTCCTTGCTTTGTTATATAATTTAAAACTCCTTAATCAATAATCAAACAAATATAATCTTAAATACTATTGCAAATAATGTTTGATTTTTGCTATGTATTTTTGATTTTTTATATTTGATTTTTAATTTTTGCAACAAAATTCTCAAATGCTTTGTCGATTCCTTCAACATTTCTTGCTCCCGCCGTTGCCAGCTGGGGTCTGCCGCCTCCGCCGCCACCGAGTTCCTTTGCGGTTTCGGATATGAGCTTGCCGGCGCTCAGTCCTTTTTCCTTTATAAGGTTGTCGCTTACCGCGCACACGAGGTTTATCTTGCCTTCTATAACCGCCGCGAATATTGCGACGCCGTTCTTAAGGGCTTTTCTTATTTCATCGCCGATTTCCTTGAATTCATCCGATGTGCCGATGTCGAGTCTTCCGGCAACAATAGCGCTGCCGTTCACCTTTTCCGCTGATTCTATCATTGACTTAATCTGCTCAACGTGCTTTCCGAGATTCTGCTTGAGGAGTTTTTTCTGCTCCTGCTTTTTCTCTTCAATGTATTTCTCGCGCAGTTCCATCAGCGAGTTGTACGTGCTGTTCTGATAATCGAGCATCAGTTTCATCATTGCCGTGTCTCTGTAATCTGCCGCCTTTATTCCTTCGCGTATTTTCTCGAGCCCTTCCTTTATCTTTTCCGCGTATTTCTCGGGAAGTTCGGAAACGATATTTTCTATATCCGTGATTTTTTCCTCGATCAGCCTTAGTATTCCTTCACCCGTCCTTGCGAATATTCTCCTGACGCCGGACGATATGCTTTCCTCTTTCACTATCTTAAATAATCCGATATCGGATGTGTTTTCAACGTGGGTGCCGCCGCAGAATTCGGCGCTGAAATCGCCGTCCATCTTCACTATGCGCACTTTGCTGCCGTACTTATCGCCGAAGAATTTTTTCACTCCCGGAATGTTGTTGGCTTCCTCGAGCGGGATGTCCGCAAGCGTCTCGACATCAAGGTTCCTGGATATCTTTTCGTTTACTATATCTTCAATGCGTTTTATTTCTTCAGCCGTAACTTTCTGAAAATGCGGGAAATCGAAACGGAGGTATTCTTCCGACACCAGAGAACCCATCTGCTTTATGTGATTGCCGAGCACCTCCCTCAACGCTTCATGCAGAAGGTGAGTGGCGGAGTGGTTTCTCTGAATCGCGCGCCTTCTTTCATAATCGACGTAAGCTGTAACTTCCTTTCGGAAGAGATTTCTGTGGTCGTAGTTCTTAACGTATATGAAATGATTGTTCTTGACGTCAATAACATCGAGCGTGTATCCGTCAGAGAAAACAAGTTTGCCGGTATCGCTTACCTGTCCGCCCGATTCCGAATAAAAAGGGTTTTCCTTGAGTATAAGTACTTCAAGGTCCGAGCCGGCAATTCTCTTCGCCTGCAGAAGCGTCGTCTTCATTCCTTTTTCCGAAATATCATAAGGATTGTAAACCGGATTCTCCGCTTTCAGTTTCTCGTCGAGTTCGAAAAGTTTTGTGTCGGCGAGAATTACTTCGTCTTTTCTTGCAGCTCTCGCTCTGTCCTTCTGTTTCTTCATCTCTTCGTCAAACTTCTTCATATCGACGTCGAAGCCCTGCTCGCGCGCCATTACCTGCGTAAGG
>CAIKZJ010000389.1 GCA_903831845.1 uncultured Ignavibacteriota bacterium | reverse complement strand
TATACTTGTGCTTATCGGTTTGTCTGTTTATTTCTTCCGCAGACAGAGCGTTTACAGCTTCGCTATCCTGTTCTTCTTCGTATCCCTGCTTCCCGTGATGAATATTGTACCGACCATGAATTTCATGGCGGAGAGATTTCTTTACTTAACATCCTTTGCTTTGTCGGTATTAATATCATTCGTAACCGTCACGTACGTAAATCGGAAAAATATCAGATTCGTCTTCCCGCTTTTCCTTGCTATAGCTTTCATATTCGCGTACTTTACTTATAACAGAAACGAAGACTGGAAAGATAACGACACGCTCTATTCGAAGGCGGACGGCATAGACGGCAGCGTCCTGCTCGTAAACGCGGGAAATATATATGCGAATAAAAAGAACTTCGACGAAGCCGAGAAAAGATACAGACGCGCGATAGAGATACGCGATAATTCCGTTCTTGCACACCATAATCTAGGATTGATTTTCCTTCTGAAAAATAAAATCGATTCGGCGGAAATTAAATTTAAAAAAGGTCTTGAAATCGATTCGCTTGCACTGGACGGATATTTCCAGCTCAGCAATATTTACCAGCAGCAGGGTAAAACCGACGAGGCAATACGCATGCTCGAAAAGCTTCAGACGATTTCCCCTAATTACAGAAACACGGCCGAAATGTTAGCCATGCTCAAAATGAACGGAACAAACATGAATGTTCCGGGAAATAAGATGTCTGCTGACCTGGTGATGAACCAGCGTGAGGTGCTGGAAAAACGTTCATTCAGCCTTTACCAGCAGCAGAAATACGAAGAGGCGATTAAGGACCTTACGGAACTGGTTGAACTTAACAAAGACGGCAGGTCGGGATATTACAATAATATCGCCATATGCTATGACGGATTGAATAATTTACAGAAAGCGAAAGAATTCTATCAGAAGGCGCTTGACCTTGACCCGAAGAACGTGAACGCGCTCGGAGGAATGGCATACGTTTACCTGAGGGAAAAGGACAGGAACAAAGCAATTTCGTATTACAGGAAGGTTCTGGAAATAAACCCGTCCGACGAAAACGCCAGGAATAAACTCGACTCACTAAACGCTAAATAAAAAATGTCTGACCCTTCATCTGAAAATAAAAACTTCAGGCTTCCGCTCGCGGTAATTATCGCAGCGCTCGCCGGGTTGATAGCGCAGATCATTACTTATTCCTTCGATTACAGTTTCGCATACAGAGACGCGATTTTCAGGATGGAGGCCGCAAGGAGGTTCTTCGATAACATTAATCCGGGAATCATTTCCCAGATAGGCACAGTCTGGCTTCCTGTTCCAAATCTTATACTCATGCCGCTTGTCTGCGTCGATTATCTGTGGAAAACCGGACTTGCCGCAAGCATCGTGAATTTCCCCGCTTTCGTGCTCAGCGCTGTTTTCATTTTTCTCTCTTTGAAAAAAATGACTGATAACCTGGCAGCTGCCTGGTTCGGCTTTATTATTTTTGTACTCAATTACAACATACTTTATTTCCAGACGACAGCGATGACGGAGCAGATGTACATCACTTTCCTGACTGGCGCGTTTTATTTTCTTATCTCGTGGTCGAATGAATTCAGAAGCAGGGACCTGTGGCTTGCGTCTATTTTCATGATGCTCGGCGCGGGAACTAGGTATGACGCCTGGCCTGTGGCGCTCGCTTCCACTGGCATTGTCTTTCTCGTAAGTATCCCGTCGAAAAAGTATTTCAGGAATTCCTTTATTTTCGCCTCGCTGCCGGCGCTGCTCATTGTCTGGTGGTTCGTCCATAACTGGTATTATTTCGGCGATGCCCTGGAGTTTTCTAGAGGGAAGTTCTCGACTCTTTATCAGCTGAAATATTATGAAGACGCGGGACGCCTGCTTACGAAAAACAATTTCCTTCTTTCTTTCAAAGTATATGCCTGGTCTGTGCTTCTTTATTCGGGAAACCTGTACGTTGTTCTTTCTTTGGCAGGACTCGTGTGGTATTTCATGAGGAATAAATTCTCGCTGACATCTTTTGTGCCTTACGTGCTCTGGGTAGCGCTGCCTACTACGCTCATTCTTCTTTATAAAGGACAGCTGATTATCGAGCATCCGTTTTCCGAGCCGGCCGGTTATTTCAACAGCAGGTACGGCCTTTACCTTTTCCCGGCAGTCGCCGTGTTCGGCGGATATTCCGTGCTGCTTCTTCAGAAAATAAAATACAGAAAAATTCTGATGATACTGCTTTGGACGGGGGTCGTAATTCAGCAGCTGGTTTTCCTCGTGAATTTTCCATACAGCATTCCTTCGCTTGCCGAAGCGAAGTACTCTTACAGCCAGCCGAGCGAAGATCTGTCCGCTTTTCTCAAAAAGAATTACAAAGGCGGGAAAATTCTTTACGACAACCTGATTTTTGCGATAAACCCGTCTGCGGGCATAAATCTTAGAGACAGGATAACATTCCATACATTTGACCTCGGAGAAAAAGCGATGCGTACACCTTCTGAATACGTCGAATGGGTGCTTATATACACCGACGCTCCGAATGACAAGATTCACGAAGCGATGGAATATAATACCGACTTCATGACTAACTTCGAGCAGAAATTCTCCGAATACGGCATCGAAGTCTATCAGAGAAAAAGCAAATAGGGGATATCCCCGGCATTTATGGTTTGTAATTGGGCGCTGCGTTTCATATTTTTGCTAACTCGGGGTGTAGATCAGTTGGCTAGATCGCTTGAATGGGGTTCAAGAGGCCGGCAGTTCGAGTCTGCCCATCCCGACTTTTTTTTGTCTGCAAACATCCGCTCTTTCTGTTATTTCTAAGTTCTTAATAATTAGCGTTGACGATTTATCCTATAAGTAATTTAGCATTTTTTTATCCGTTTCTTACTGCTTTAACTCCCCCTTTTTTGCTGCAATTACCTGATTCAGTTTAAATTTGAAATTTTAACTTTTTAACTTCAAATATGTTTTATATTAATAATTATTAATATATATTTGAAAAATAACTTAATAACAAAAAGGAGCAATTAATGAAAATTCTCTCTCACTTCATGACTCCTCTCCGGGTCATGCTTATTATCATTTTGTTCTCCGGCGTTACCTTCGCACAGTGGGATAATCCCAATGTTGACAGAATTCCCGAAAGGTATATGAAGCCGTTCATTCCGAAATTGTTCGTTCCCATGACTGTAGTCACGATTGATGACTACGACAACTTCGATATGGGCGTAGATTATTCGGAAGGTCACATTTCAATCAGTCCTATTAACCCCCTTCAGATTTTCAACGCGTGGAATATAAACGGCACGCACTATTCCACTGACGGCGGTTTAACATGGAATATCAGCAATCCCTCGTTCCCGAACGCGGCGGGTGATCCCGTAACGGCTTTTGACAGTCTTGGAAACCTTTATTACGAGACTATGAAAAGTCCTATAACGGCATGCTGGGTGGCTAAATCCACAACATTCGGTTCAACCTGGGCGTTTACCAATACATCGGCTACGACAGGTAACGACAAGAACTGGATTGCGGCAAACATTTGCGGCGGTCCTTACACAAATTACATTTACACAATCATGACGAACTCCTCCGGCGGCGGCGCTACTGTAGCAAGAAGCACTGACCTTGGAGTGACGTTCACGAATACACAGACACTTTCGCCGCATGCTCTTCCCGGCGCGATGGTCTGCGTAGGCCCGAACGGAAGCATCTCCGGCGGCAGCGTTTTTGCCGTAACGCATTCAGGTTCGAATGCTCTCGGTACATATACGTTTTTCCACTCAACTGACGGCGGTCTGACATTTACACAGAAATCGCAGGTTCAGTGGTCGAACGTTATCGGCACGGAAATCAGCAGCCGTTCAACTGTAAGCGGTATGAGAACAAGGCCGTATCCTATGATCTCCTGCGATAATAGTTTCGGACCGTACAGAGGAAGATTATATTGCGTCTATGCCTCAAACGAACCCGCAGGCAGCGGTAATAAATCGGATATTTTCTTAAGGTATTCGACAGACTTCGGCGCGACCTGGTCGGCCAGAGTCACGGTTAACGACGACGCCAATACTGTCAATAACTATCAGTTCTTCCCGGCTATCTGGAGCGATAAGTACCAGAGCAAGCTTTATATAAAGTGGTACGATACCAGAAACTGCCCCACAAGCGACAGTATGGATGTGTATGCGACATACACAACCAACGGCGGCACTTCATTCGCGCCTAACCAGAGAATTACAAACAAGATCTTTAAGATAAAACTGTCGTCTTCAGGTTCAGCTCCTGCATATCAGGGTGACTATGACGCTATCTGCTCCAACCCGAAAGTCTCGATGCCTCTTTGGGCGGACTTCAGAAACAATAACTATAACAGTTACTGCGCTTACTTCCCCGATTATGCTATGAGGATGAATCCCACATCGTCGGGAATCAACAGTGTGAACGGCGTAAAGGATTTCTTTATGGTTGTTCCGGCAGTTAAACTTTATACTGATACCGTGCTCGTTACGTCGGCGATTACTCCGACTCCGGGTTCGGGATCGTTTACAATTTCTTACCCGTCGACAGGCGGCAATAAACTGACCCATTATCCCGATTCACTTAGAGTTAGGGTCACTGCCAATAACGTAACACCCGGCACATATACGATGACCGTTACCGCGAAGGGCCCGAACGGAACACCCGTTCACCAGAGAACTGTTACTATTACGGCCTCGACAACTTCAGGCGTAATTGAAAACAATACTCCGTACAGCTTCAAACTTGAACAGAACTATCCGAATCCGTTTAACCCTGTAACAAGGATCGATTACAGCCTTGCTAAGATCACGGATGTCAAGATTACTGTTTACAACCTCCTCGGAAGAGAAATTACTTCTTTCTTCAGGGAAAAACAGAATCCCGGAAGCTACTATGTGATGTTCAACGCTGCGAATCTTTCGACAGGCGTGTATTACTACACGATTCAGGCGGGAGATTTCATGGATAAGAAAACTATGATTCTGATGAAGTAACATTACCTGTTTAACTTCAAAAGGGGCAAATTTATTTGCCCCTTTTTTTATTCCTTTCAATTTCTTCTCTTTGCTTCTGCGTGAGTATGTCCTCCGCAATCTCGACTTTCATAGGAACATCATCCCTGAAAGGTTCGCATTGCTTGAGCGCCGATTCTTTTTCCATGCTAAGAAATTTTAATCCGTCCTCCGGAAGAAGTATGACCGGCATCCTGTTGTGTATTCCTGCAACTGTGGTGTTTGGCGGGGTAGTGATTACTGATGCGCAGTAATTGTCCTTTATCTTTACGAAAATTCCTGCCATGAAGAACAGTTTGAAATCCCCGAGGCTTATCCTGTTCGGTATCTTTATCTTATCCGTCTGTACCCATTCGTAAAAAGCCGTCGCCGGTATCAGGCACCTGTTCTTAGCGAACAGGTTTCCCCAGTAACTCTTCGACTTTATCGTTTCTATCCTTGAATTGAAAATCAGAGGCGATTTCTCGTCGAATTTTATGCCCCATGTCTTCTTATTTATCTCTATTGCGCCTTCCGAATTCTTGAGAATAAGAATGTCTTCAGAAGGAAATATGTTTATCTGTTTGATGTTTTCGGGCGCATTGTTGACGACCTCGACGCCGAATTCTTTTGTTATCTTTGTGAATATCGAGAGCCCCGTCTCTTTATTTTCGAATCTTGAACACATAAATGACTGATTAATTGAATTATAATATGCAATAGGGTAAAATCAATCAATAGAAAACGTTGTATGAAATCGGTATATTTACTATTAATTTTTTAAATTCTATATGAGATTATCGAAGTTTCTTGTTCCGACACAGAAGGAAATACCCAACGACGCGGTTGCGGCCTCGCATATTTTATCTATCAGAGCCGGACTGTTCCGTTCTCTTACGTCAGGAGTCTATTCTGTCCTGCCGCTGGGTTTAATTATAAAAAATAAGGTCGAAAAGATTATCAGAGAGGAAATGAACGCAATCGG
>CAIKZJ010000388.1 GCA_903831845.1 uncultured Ignavibacteriota bacterium | reverse complement strand
CAAACCTGGACATCCTTACTGGTAAAGCAAAGCTGAATTCGATAAATAAAGTAATAGCGAGAAACGAGAGTCTGTTCGACAAGCTTCCGGCGCAGAGCATAGAGCTTGCCAGGCTCGAGCGCGATAAAAAATCGAACGAAAAACTCTACCTGACACTCGAGGAAAAATATCAGGAAGCTGTGGTCAATGAAAGAGCGCAGCTTGGAAACGTAAATTTTGTGGATCATGCAATTCTTCCTAAGAGACCTGCCAAGCCTAATCGGCAACTGATCGTAGCCATAGGAGCTTTGCTGGGAGTTTCTCTCGGAATAGGTTTTGCTTTTTTGAGAAATTATCTGGACAGGTCAATAAAGACTCCGGAAGAGATAGAATCAAAAGGAATATCCGTGCTTGCATGGATTCCTTCTATAGCGGAGCTGAAAGAACTTGGCTCATCGCAGCTTGAATTCATTGTGGCGAACAAACCGAACGCATCTGCATCGGAATCTTTCAAGGCTTTGAGAACCAGGGTAATGTATTCAAAGCTTGAATCGGATTTGAGGATTATTTTAGTTACAAGTTCGGTCCCGGAAGAGGGAAAGACAACAGTTGCGTTGAATCTTGCGGGCAGTTTTGCTCAGGCAAATAAAAAAGTGCTTCTGCTCGATTGCGACTTAAGAAAGCCGAGAATACATTCCGTATTCCAGTCCGAAAGGTATCCCGGTTTAAGCGACTACTTATTCTCGAACGTCGGATTCGAGGAAGTTGTAAGAAAAACCAGGCTTGAAAATCTTAATTTCATAACCAGTGGAACGATACCTCCGAATCCGTCGGAACTGCTGGGATCAAAGCAGATGAATGAGTTTCTGGAGTTTTTGAAATCGAAGTACGATATTATCGTGCTCGATTCACCTCCTTTTATCTCGGTAACTGACGCTGAAATACTTTCCAGAATATCGGACGGTACTATTCTTGTTGTTCAGGCAAACAAGACTCCGATAGACGCATTCCTGAGGACTTATGACAGGATATCGGTCAACGAATCGCATAAATTCCTCGGGTCCGTTCTCAATAATTTCAGCATAAAATCGGCATACGGTTATTATTATAACTATTATTACTACTATTCTAAGCCCGAAGGCAAAGATAAGAAAAGAATAAAGGCAGACATCAAAACATAACGACAAATTTGAACCTTAAACTATTCATAAAGAAAAACGTTCAGCTTTCAAGATGTCCGAACTGCAACACTATAGCATCTTTGAGGCGAAGCAGGTCCAGGAATCTTATTGAAAGGGCTATGAAAAAACTTAAGGTCAGTCCGTATTTCTGCCAGTCTTGCGGATGGAGGGGCAGGCTGCTTACTTACAAACTAAGCAGGAATTTTTTCAAGCTGATTCTGATGTACATTGCGCTGATGCTTATAACGGCATACATTGTGCAGAGGTTTCTGAAAAGTTATTTTGACTAATAAAACAAATCAATAGTTGTCTTCAAAGAAATGGTTTGTGGTGCACACCAAACCAAGAAACGAGAAAAAAGTATACGAGCAAATTCTCGGAAAGGAAATTGAGGCTTATCTTCCGACTGTCGAAACAATCCGTTACTGGTCCGACAGAAAGAAGAAACTTCAGGTTCCTTTGTTTCCCGGGTATGTTTTCGTGCATGGGGATGAAAGCGAAAGAGTCAGTGCTATAAGAAATACTTACGGAGCAATAAAATATGTGATGTTTCAGAAAAGGCTTGCGGTTATTTCGGATGAAGAAATTTCCAACATTAAGATATCGATGAACGCTCCCGACAGAGTTCGAATAGAAGAAACCAGGATAATGGTGGGAGATCTTGTCGAGATTACTTACGGTATCTTCAAAGGATTAAAAGGATTTATAACTCAGATCAGGGGTAATTATAAAATGATAGTGAGTATAGCGGAACTGAACACCACGCTTAGCGTGCAGTTAAGCAACGCTGAGGTTAAGCTGCTTAAAAGATTCTAACTTAGAATATAAAATTATGGATTTATTCAGAAAAATCGAGAAGAACAAGATCATTGTCGGCGTTATCGGAATGGGCTATGTGGGATTGCCGCTGGCTCTTGAGTTTGCTTCTAAAAACATTAAAGTAATAGGGTTTGATCTTGATAAGAGGAAGATAAATATCTTAAACAAAGAAAAACGTTCTTATATAAAACACATATCTTCCTCGAAGATCCGGGAACAGGTATCAAGGAAAATGCTGTCGGCGACATCCGATTTTTCGAAGTTAAAGTTACCTGATGTTGTTATAATTTGTGTGCCGACTCCGCTCAATATCAACCGTGAGCCGGATTTAAGTTTTGTGCTTAATTCAACGAAGGAGATTGCAAGGCATTTACGGCGCGGACAGCTGATATCGCTCGAAAGCACAACTTACCCGGGTACGACAGACGAGGACATGCTTAAAATATTATCCGGAACCGGATTAAAAGTCGGAAAAGATTTTTATTTGTGTTTCTCTCCGGAAAGGGAAGACCCGAACAATCCGGTATATTCAACATCGACAATACCAAAAATAGTCGGCGGAGTCACAAAAAAATGCAGGGAACTCGGCGTTGCTGTATACGGCAAAGTAATAGAGAAAATCGTTCCTGTATCGTCTACAAAAGCAGCGGAAGCCGCAAAACTTCTTGAGAATATATTCAGGTCGATAAACATAGCGCTTGTAAACGAACTGAAGGTTGTGTTCGACAGGATGGGCATTGACATATGGGAAGTAATAAGCGCTGCATCAACAAAACCGTTTGGATTCACACCGTTTTATCCCGGACCGGGGCTCGGCGGTCACTGTATCCCGATTGATCCTTTCTATCTGACGTGGAAGGCAAGGGAATTTGACATTTCGAGCAAATTCATAGAACTTGCGGGAGAAACTAACACTGCGATGCCGTTTTTCGTGGTTGAAAAAGTAATACATGCTTTAAACGACCACAAAAAGTCAATAAAGGGTTCAAAGATTTTAATAATGGGTCTGGCTTACAAAAAAGACATAGATGATTTAAGGGAGTCGCCTTCGTTGAAACTCATTGAACTTCTGCAGGAGCACGGGGCGGTTGTCGATTACAACGACGATTACGTGACAAGCATACCGAAGTTAAGGAAATACAGTTTTAACAAGAGGTCGGTTAAAATGACGGCGCAGAACATCAAAAAATACGATCTTATTCTTCTGTCAACCGATCACTCATATTACGATTACGGGTATATTCTGAAGAATTCCCGCATAATAGTTGATACCCGGAACGGATTCGGAAAATACAAAAGTAAAAAGATTTACAAAGCATAACAATGGGTAAGAAAAAAACCGCATTGATAACCGGCATCACCGGCCAGGACGGCAGTTATCTGACTGAAATTCTTCTTGAAAAAGGATACGAAGTCCACGGTATAATAAGACGCAGCAGTTCTTTTAATACCGGAAGGATAGATCATTTATACACCGATGAAAAAATCCTGAACAGGACTTTGTTCCTTCATTACGGTGATGTGACTGACACCAGCAATCTCAACAGACTGCTTGAAAAGACGGCACCGGATGAAATATACAATCTGGCCGCTCAGAGCCACGTGAAAGTTTCGTTTGAAATTCCCGAATACACTGCTGAAGTTGACGCAATGGGAACCCTGAGGTTTCTTGATGCGATACGCGAGGCGGGATTAAAGACAAAGTTTTATCAGGCATCTACAAGCGAACTTTTCGGAAAGGTCCAGCAGATTCCGCAGAATGAAGATACTCCGTTTTATCCGAGAAGCCCTTACGGGGTAGCGAAAATTTACGGTTACTGGATTGTTAAAAATTACCGCGAAGCCTACAATCTGTTCGCTTGCAACGGAATACTCTTCAATCATGAGTCCCCAAGAAGAGGCGAGACATTCGTAACCAGAAAGATAACAAGAGCAGTATCACGTATAGTGTGCGGGCATCAGAAAGGCCTCTCCCTGGGAAACCTTAACGCAAAACGTGACTGGGGATATGCTCCGGAGTTTTGTGAGGGAATGTGGAGGATTTTACAGCAGGACGTTCCCGACGATTTTGTACTAGCAACCGGAGAGACCCATACAGTAAGGGAATTCGTCGAGCTTGCATTCAGATACTCTGGAATTGAGCTGGAGTGGAAAGGCGAGAACGAAAATGAAAGAGGTGTAGTCAAATCATTCAGCAAAGATTTTGCTGCTGTAAATGCTGCGCCATTGAATGAACTTTACCATAATCTTATCGGGAAGTATATTAAGCCCGGTGACACGGTTGTTTCAGTAGACCGGAATTATTACAGGCCTACGGAAGTAGAACTTCTTATCGGTGATGCTTCAAAAGCAAAAAGAATACTCGGCTGGGAGCCGAGGATAAAATTCGAAGAACTTGTAAAGTTAATGATAACAGCCGACGTTGAAAAAGTATTAAAAAGGGGATTTTAAATGTATCCGGAAATAAAATTATCAGTGATTGGATGCGGTAAGTGGGGCATCAATCATGTCAGGACAGCCAGCGCTTTACTCGGTGAAAATTTAATTTCCGCAAGCGACCGGGACCCGGAGGCGGAGGAAAGAGTCAAAAAAATATCGGCCGGAATCGATTTTCATAATGATTACGGGTCTATACTTGAAGACAAGCGAATAAA
This sequence comes from uncultured Ignavibacteriota bacterium, assembly GCA_903831845.1. Taxonomy (GTDB): domain Bacteria; phylum Bacteroidota; class Ignavibacteria; order Tepidaquicellales; family Tepidaquicellaceae; genus CAIKZJ01. The sequence goes on along the minus strand of CAIKZJ010000388.1, from coordinate 11,015 downwards.
TTCGGTGATAATAGCGACTCCTGCGGAAACTCATTTCGAAATAGCGAAAATGTGTCTGGAGCACGGTAAAAATGTTTTGATTGAAAAACCTATCACGTTATTCTCTGCAGAGGCAGAATCTCTGCTCAAGCTTGCAGAATCGAAGAATCTGGTTCTGATGGTAGGTCATGTTCTTCTGTATCATCCCGCGGTTTTGAAAATGAAGAAAATGATTGATGAGAATTTCATAGGTAAAGTTCAGTATATATACAGTAACCGCCTTAATCTGGGCACTATACGAAAAGAAGAAAGCATACTTTGGAGCTTTGCTCCGCACGATATATCGGTAATTCAATTTCTCCTGGATAACGAAAAACCGGTAAGCGTATTCGCAGAAGGCGCGACATTTTTACAGAAAAACATCGAAGATACAACTCTGACTTATATTAAATATCCTGATAATGTGCATGCCCATATATATGTAAGCTGGCTCCATCCGTTCAAGGAGCAAAGGCTTGTGGTTATCGGCGACGGCGGTATGATAGTATTTGAAGACAGTCTTAAAACTGAAAAGCTCAAATTTTACAAAAAAGGATTCAGTATAGTGGACGGCGAAATAGAGAAATTCGATTCCGATTATGAAGTCGTGAATTATGAAAATCTTCAGCCGCTTGAAGAAGAGCAGAAGCATTTTTGCGAATGCGTGACAGGAAAAAAGACACCGAGAACAGACGGGCTGCACGCAAAAGAGGTACTGGAGATTCTTGAAAAGGCACAATCAAACCTGAAGAAATAATGGAAGAAAAAAACTTTTATGTAAACGAACATGCCGTGGTTGATAAAAATGTTGAGATAGGCGAAGGAACAAAAATCTGGCATTTCAGTCACGTTCAATCGGGTTCAAAAATCGGAAAGAAATGCATACTCGGTCAGAACGTAAATATTGGCAACAACGTAACAATCGGAAATTATGTAAAAATCCAGAATAATGTTTCAGTATACGAAGGCGTAGAACTGGAAGATTACGTTTTTTGCGGTCCGTCAATGGTTTTCACGAATATTTTAAACCCACGCAGCAAATATCCGCAGGTAGGAGCCGAGTTTTACATAAAGACACTTGTAAAAGAGGGGGCTTCGCTTGGGGCCAACTGTACGGTAGTCTGCGGCGTGACAATCGGCAGGTTTGCTTTTGTAGGCGCCGGTACTGTCGTTACTAAGGATGTTCCGGATTTTGCACTTGTCGTAGGAAACCCTTCGAAAATAAAAGGCTGGTACAGCGAGGCGGGCAAGAAACTTGTGTTTGACGAAGATGGATTTGCGTTCTGTGAAAAATCGGGCAAGAAATATAAATTTGAAAATAACAAAGTTGTTGAAATTAATTAAACTATTATGAAGGTTCCGTTATTAGATCTTAAGGCTCAGTATAAAACTCTCAAGAAAGAACTTGACGAAGCGTTGATCAGAACCGCCGAGTCGCAGTATTTCATATTAGGTCCGGAAGTCGAAAAACTGGAAAAAAACGTCTGTGATTACCTGAAGTGCAGTCATGCCGTAGGAGTTTCGTCCGGTACGGATGCATTGTTAATAGCGCTGATGGCGATAGATATACAGCCGGGCGACGAAGTCATCATTCCTGATTATTCGTTTTTTGCGACGGCTGGAGTCGTCTCGCGTCTTAATGCGATTCCCGTATTTTGCGATATCGATCTTAAGACATACAATATAGACGCGGCAAAGCTTGAAAAAAGATTAACAAAGAAGACCAAGGCGATAATACCCGTTCATTTGTACGGCCAGTCAGCGGATATGGAAAAGATACTCGCGATAGCGGGTAAGTATAATTTAAAAGTGATTGAAGACGGAGCGCAGGCTATAGGGTCGCAGTACAAAGACGGCAAGTATGCCGGAACAATCGGCGATATCGGATGTTTCTCATTCTTCCCAAGCAAAAATCTCGGTTGTTTCGGTGACGGAGGAATGGTAACGACCAATGACGATTCGCTTTTTGAAAAGCTCAAAATTCTCAGGGTCCATGGTTCCAAGCCAAAATACTATCACAAGATAATTGGAGGCAATTTCAGGCTGGATGCAATACAGTCGGCAGTTTTGAACGTAAAGCTGCCTTATCTTGACTCATGGTCCGAAAAGCGACGGGCAAACGCGTCATTATATACAGAACTTTTCGTAAAAAGCGGTTTAAGCTCGGGGCCGGGCGAGACTAAATATGGCAAAGACAAAGTATTACTGCCTGAAGCAGTTTACAAAAACGATAATTTAAAGAACTATCATATCTTCAACCAATTCATTATTAGGGTCAAAGAGCGCGACGAGCTGCGCGCTTTTCTTTCGCAGAAGGAAATCGGAACCGAGATATATTATCCTGTTCCGTTCCATAAGCAGGAGTGTTTTAACGAAGTAAACTCCGGCATGAACTACGAAAAGGATGAATTCCGGAATTCAGATATCGCATCTGCCGAAACCATCGCTCTACCGATTTATCCTGAATTAAGCGATGACCAGATAATATACGTTGTTGAATCCGTTAAAGAATTTTATTCGAAATGGGAAATACCCTAAATTTGCTGATTTTCTCAGGGTTTTTATGAATGATGACGGGTCTTTTATGCAAGTTTATCGCTCAATAATTCATTCATCAGTGATTATGCTTTAATTCGGGCATATTTAAGTCGGAACTGGTCAGTCGTATTATTTTCACGATGCTGTAAAATAGCGATTTATCAGGTAATAATTTATAGATTTTCTGTATAGATATTCGGATTATAATTTATTATACTGTAATAAGAGAATTCACGACAACACCTTTATTATCAGTACGGAATTGGGTTTTTAATGCCTGAAAAAAAACTTGATTTTTATCTGTATTTAAAATAAATTACTACAAAATAATGGGATTAGTTATGAGGAAAACAGTATTTCTACTTTTTTTTATTTTTGGCTGTATAATTTGGGCAGGTAATTTGAATGCACAGGGTTATACCCCTCCGAGCATGGTATTTGGTCTGAGTCTTGACGGAAATCTCGCCACAAACGACGCACACGGATCGGCGCTGGATAATACGACAATCTCTTCAAGCACTTACGGAATGGTATGGGGCAGAGGCGCGACGATTTTCGGGAAATTTGGTCTGGGTGTTAGAAAAAATCACCGTTTAACTGTCAGCGCTACCTATAACAAGATGGTACATGACGATTCCGGTGAAATGCCGTTTTTTAATTTCAGTCCCGTCGAACCTTATACGAATTATGATGTTTTATCCGGAGCATTCGGCTATGAATATGCTTTCAATCCAAGATGCAAGAATAAACAATTTATCGGATTTGCATTAACTACCAATTACATCGTAGTAAAGAATAAAGGGCTGGCTTATACGGCTGACATCGAAAATTCATTCAGGGTGGGATTACAGGTCACATCCGGATATGAATGGACTCTTGATAAAGAACAGCAGTACGGAATATTTATCGGTTTACGTTATAATCTGACAAACATACTCGGCACAAAGAACGCAGACGGTTCGTTGAACGACGGCAGCGGATCTCCCGGACCCGGATTCTGGAGAAGAATCGGATTCCTGAGTATTAATCTCGGATTTAATTTCTACACGGGCGTAAAACCATACAGAGCTAAATAAGATAGTGTAATTTCATAATAAAGGGAGCTGCGGCTCCCTTTTTTTATTGTCCCAGAAGGACATCGCTGAGCAAAACCCTCATTTCTCTTATTCTCTCACTGTCATCCCGGGAATCCAGATTGACCAGAATAACAAGCCTGTCCTTCTTGTTTACAAAAGTAAACTTATCGGATTTAGATGCGGAAAGCCTGCTTACTAAATTTGTAAAGAAATCGCTTTGAAATATTTTATGGCTTTTGTCAACGGGAAAATACATTAGCACTTCATTTTCCTGAATGCTGAGCTTTTCGAGTCCGATATCGGTTGCTTTTATTTTAATTTCTATGATATTCAGAAGGTTTTCAACTTCAGGGCCGTATTTCCCGAACCTGTCCCTGAGTTCTTCTTCCATCCTGTTCAAATCTTTTATATATCTTACGTCGAACAGTTTTTTGTATACATTCAGGCGTTCCGTATCGTTATTGATATACTCTTCCGGTATCAATGCGTTTATGTCGTTCTCGACAATAGCCGGTACCTGTTCCTCGCGTTTTTTTATTTTTTTATTGAGCCGTTCAAGTGATTTTTCCTCTTTGAAAAGCTCCTTGAATTCGAATTCCTTTAATTCTGAAACCGCTTCTTCAATTATATCAATGAACATTTCAAACCCCATCTGATGAACGAAGCCGCTCTGCTGCTGGCCGAGCAGATTTCCAACGCCTCTGATTTCCATATCCCGCATCGCGAGGTTGAAACCCGAGCCGAGATCCGTATATTCCTCTATTGCCTGGAGTCTCCTAATCGCTGTTTGCGTGAGTTTTCCCGCGGGAGGCGATACGAAATAAGCGTAAGCCTGCGAATCGCTTCTGCCTACTCTTCCTCGAAGCTGGTATAGCTCGGACAACCCGTACATATTCGCATTATTTATTATGATAGTGTTTACATTAGGGATGTCGAGCCCGGATTCGATTATTTTAGTGCACAAGAGAACATTAAGTTTCTTTTCTATGAAAGCTATAATCACATCCTCGAGTTCAGCCGGCGACATCTGTCCGTGTGCGATTCCTATACTGGCTTCCGGTACAACTCGTTTCAGCTTGTCCGCGAGCTCATTAAGGCTTGATATTTTGTCGTTGACGAAATACACCTGTCCTCTTCTTGAAAGTTCGCTGTTTACGGCCTCGGCAATAATTTTCCAGTCGAAATCAATGATTTCTGTGATGATCGGTTTTCTGTTCTTGGGCGGAGTATTGATAACCGATAAATCCCTAGCTCCGAGCAGTGAAAAATTCAATGTTCTTGGGATTGGCGTAGCAGTGAGCGTAAGAGTATCAACGTTCGGCTGCAGCGCGCGAAGTTTTTCCTTGGCCTTGACCCCGAACCGCTGTTCTTCGTCGATTATGAGCAGGCCCAGGTCTTTGAACCTTATATCCTTCGAAAGAATTCTGTGTGTGCCGATAACAATATTTATTTTCCCTTCTTCAAGTTTTTCGAGAGCTGACTTTTGCTCTTTTCTGTTTTGAAGTCTTGAGAGAACAGCGACCTCGACTGCAAAGGAACTAAGCCTGTCCCTGAATGTATTGTAATGCTGCACTGCAAGTATCGTAGTAGGGACAAGTACGGCAACCTGCTTATTGTCGAGAACTGCTTTGAAAGCCGCCCTGACGGCTACTTCAGTTTTTCCGAAACCCACATCGCCGCAAACAAGTCTGTCCATGGGACTTTCGGACATCATATCATTTTTTACTTCTTCGGTGGATGTGTACTGATCGGGTGTATCCTCATATATAAAACTTGCCTCAAGCTCTCTCTGCCAGTGGGAATCCGCGGAAAACGAATGGCCTCTTTCCGATTTTCTTTTGGCATACAGGAGTATAAGATCGCGGGCGATATCTTTGACTTTTTTCTTCGCGCGGTCTTTGATTTTAGACCATTCGCCGCCGCCGAGTCTTGTCAGCTTCGGTGAAATCCCTTCACCGGCGGAATATTTGTTTATAAGATTGACGTAATTAAGATTAAGGAATATTACGTCACCGTCCGAATAAGAAAGTTTGGCAACTTCCTGTTCGCTGTTGCCTACTTTAATTTTCCGCAGACCGGAGTATACGCCGATCCCGAAATCCCTGTGAACGACATAATCACCGGGTTTAAGTTCTTTTACCTCGTCGAAGGTCATTCCGCGGAATTTCCGTTTCTTCTTTTTCGACTGTCTGAAGTATCTTCCGAAAATCTGATGTTCGGTGTAAACAAGAATTTTCAGTTCGGGAATTACAAAACCTTCCTGAAGGGATTCGTTGAAGAACTTTATTTTGCCGCTAACGGGATCTTCATAAAGCTCTTCTATGAGCGCGTCCTCCTCGTAATCCTCAACGAGTTTTTTCAGTCTGTCCGACTGATAGCTGTCTGAAGACAGAAGATAAGATTCGTATTCCGAAAATTCCTGAAGGTGTTTATACAGAGACTTAATATTTGAATTGAAATCCGGCTGCGGTTTGGAGCCGAAGTCCAGATCCGTGCCGGAAGATCTGTATGATGAGGTAAAATATTTTCTGTTCCGTGTTATGCTGTCGAAAAAAACGTCGTTTGATGCCGTATCAACTTCGTCAATTATCACCAGGAAATCACTCCGTATGTAATCCGAAACGGTCGAGTTTTTTTCATCTTCAGAACTGATTTTATGGTCTAGGTTTATGCCGATAATAATCTCGTCAAGGTCTTTGGTAGAGCGCTGGCTTGTTATATCGAATTCCCTGATTGAGTCGATAGTTTCTCCGAAGAATTCAAGCCTGATAGGAGAATCATAATGTTCGGGAAACATGTCGATTATTCCGCCTCTTACAGAATAGTCGCCGACCTCGTCCACGAAATCCTTTTTTGTGAATCCGTACTCATCCAGATTCTGTATAAGTTCCTCGAAGAGGAATTCCTGATCTTTTTTAAGGTGCAGAAGAGAATCCTTGTACTTATTCACATCAAGGATTTTAGTGTTTAGTTCATCCGCGTGAAGAAGCACTATAAACTCTTCTCCGTTAGACAGGGAGTTAAGAGATCTTGTCCATTCTTCTTTATCGGTGTTTTTATCGGATGAGAACAGTGAAATATTGCCGCTGCCGCTTATGAGGTCTAGGTCATCCTTGATTTTGGTCAGTTTATCCTTCGAATGGGATACAAGGAGTAACTTCCTTCCGGCGTTCCTGTGCAAATATTCGATAAAAAACGAATACAGCGAGCCCTGCAATCCGGAGACTTTAATGTCTCTGTTCGCCGTGAGGCCCTTAAATAATTCAGAGCCGAAAATTTGCTTTACTAAATTGTTTATCATCAAATAACCATTGGTCCGCGCAAGTAAGAGTTAATCTCGTTACTTAATAAAACGAATTCTTCAACAGTAAGAGTTTCAGCTCTTCTTGAAAAATCAAGATTGAAATCAGTATTTATAATGTTATTTGCTTCAAAAAAATCCTTTAACGAATTTTTCAGAGTCTTTCTTCTTTTAGAAAACGCGTTTCTTACAAGACTCCTGAACAGAACCGCATTATCTATCCTGTTCAGTTCTTTGCTGAAATTCATGCGTATGACGCTTGATGTAACGTCCGGTTTCGGGAAAAAAGCCGTACGCGGCACGGTGAAAAGATGTTTTATCGACGCGAATGCCTGAAACTGAACGGAAAGTATGCCGTATTGTTTTGTTTCCGGGGATGCGACAAGTCTTTCTGCGACTTCCTTCTGCACCATCAGCACCGCGGAATCAATACAACTGATGTTATCGAGCAGTCTGAATAATATTTCCGAAGTAATATTGTAAGGAATGTTCCCGATAACTTTTATTTTTCTGTTACCTCCGGCGACGGAAGAAAAATCAAATTCGAGTACATCTCCCCTGATAACATTAAGTCCGCCGAATTTCTCCTTCAGTTCTGTTACCGCGGATTCGTCGATTTCAACCGCAACAAACTCAGGATAATCTTTTACGAGAAGCTTTGTAAGCGCTCCGCGGCCTGGGCCTATTTCGAGTATAACATCATCCCGGCCAGCATCGAGAGATCTGACAATCTTCGAAGATATATTGTCGTCTACAAGGAAATTCTGCCCGAATCTCTTTTTTGGGTTATACATCTGGTATTTCTGCCTGCTTGAAATCATATTAATTAGCAGGTTTCAGAATAAGCGTTTTTGTTCCGTTGCCCGATTTAAAATCGGATAAATTAAGATAGACTTTTTTATATTCGGCATTAAGCCAGAGTCTTGTCTGATCTGAATAGTTTGTATGCTGCGGCTGCCCGGATTGTCCCGAAGGAAGTATGGAAAGGTAATAACCCGGTTCATTAAAATCGTATATAAAACGGAGAGAAGGACCTATATAGCATTCGAATTCATTTTTTTCTATAGCTTTTCTGAAGGAATACTCGGCGTTCGAGACAGTAGTGCCTAAACCTCCGATCTCAAAAGGACCGATATTGAAAACCCTGTTCAGTTCGCGGACGATTCCGAGCGGGTGATTTATGACAACTTTATGCGCGTCTCCCCATTCGCATTTATCAATATCCGTTTCATGGAAATTCTTTAATACGTTTTCATAAGCTTCACGGAAAGACCTTCTTATCAGGTCGTTGCGCTGGTCGCTTTTCAGGGAATCCTTTGAGAGCCCGAAGAGCCATGAATTGTTCTGTTTGAGAAGTTTTGCCGTATTTCTTACCGGGATATTGTTAACGTAAATATACTCGTTGAACAGCTCGTCTCCGAGTTTGTCTTTATAAAGATTTATATAAAGCCTTAATTCGAACTCGGCGAAAAGTGAGGCGAGCCCGTTCAGTTTGCCGCAGTCAAAATTCCATTTTTTTATCTGTCCAAGTAGTTTTTTCTCTTCAGGACTGTTTTTCGCGGAATCTTTAAATGCTTCGTTGATGTATTTTGTGAGTTCCTTTGCCTGCAGGCTTATGACGTCATTCTGCAGAAGCCTGAATTCCTGCGAAGTCATGTTGTTCTTTGTCTTCAGAACTTCGTCTATTCTCATAGCCCTGTACGGCGGTTCATACAGGTTTGAAATATAATACTTGTAATCCTTTGCCGGCTTATTGTTCGCTGTTGCCACGTAGTTATCCTGCGGGTTGTACAATTCCGGGAGTTCGTCGGGTTTTATAAAACCAATCCATTCCAGTTCGCCGTATCCGGGTGTGGAGGCTTCAATTATGCTGTTCCCTGTATTTCTGACAGGTACCTTTCCGGCGGCCTTATATCCTATATTTCCTTTTGAATCCGCATATGTGAAGTTAGATGCCGGCAGTCCGAAAGATGTAAGGGCATTCCTGAATCCGTTCCAGTCATCGGAGTGGTAAATATCATAGAAGCATTTAATCTCGTCACTCGATTCAAATCCTGTCCATCTGAATGTAAGAATTTCATTTGGTGATACAGTAAACGTGATGTCGCTTCCTATGCCTGTTTTTGACAGGTTTGAAATCACAGGGCCGAATTTTGTCGAGTAAACTACATACGGAATCTCGTCTTTCACGTCTTTAACCTTTATGTAATCCTCGGTACTGTCAATTACGACGATTGCATTCCTGTATACAAATTTTTCGGGATTAACCGTGTCTCTTTTTATAAGCAGAAAATCGGAATCATCGTTCATAAGATTTGTTATGCCCCAGGAAATCTTGCCGTTTGAGCCGATCGCTATGCCCGGCGTTCCGGGAATCGAGAATCCGCACACGAAGGTATTATCACTGTTGTTTTTTAACAGCACTTCATACCATTTTGAAGGAGCCGAGAGAACCAGATGAGGGTCGTTAGCGAGAATAGGTTTGCCCTTGTCGGTTTTTTTCCCGTTAACAGCCCATGAGTTACTTCCTATGTGAGTGCCGATAATTCCGAAATAATTCCTGTAGCCGACCGCAGTTTCGAAGAAACCGTTTCCTAGGTCAGCGATTTTATTGTATTTCAGCTCGTTCGCAGATTCAATTGAAGAAACGTTCTTGTCCTGCAGTTTCTTCTCGCTTTTTAAAATGTAAGGAGCATCTTCGGGGTAGTCGGGAAAGAAATCCTTTGCTTTTTCGATGCCGAATTTTTTTACGATTTTGCCGAACATGAACTCGGTCATCCAGGATATGTTAAGCTCCCAGCCCATCATTCTGACTATCATCAGTGAATGTTCCGGCTTCCATTGTTCGGGTTTATAATTAAGTACATCGAATTCAAGAGGCAGTCTTTTGTAGTTCTCTTTGATGAAAGCATTGACGCCGTTAGCGTAGTAATTAAGAATTTCTTTCGATTTCGGAGATATTTCGTTGTAAAGAGTATAGGCGTAACGGTTTATGCCGATTGTTCTGAAAAGTTTGTCGTACTCAACTACGTCTTTACCGAAGATTTCAGCGAGCCTGCCTTCGGCGACGCGGCGCGAGAGGTCCATCTGCCAGAGCCTGTCCTGAGCATGCATGTAACCCATAGCGAAATAAAGGTCAGCTTCGTTGTTTGCCGAGATATACGGCACGCCGTAATTGTCTTTTGTAATTTCGACCTCGGAAGTAATCCCTTCGATATTTTTGTTTCCGGTTTCGGAATAAAAGGATTTGCCCGTAAGTTTATTGAAAAAGAAAAACAGGGCAATGCCAATTCCCGCGAGGAGAATCAGAATTCCCGCGATATTCAATATTAACTTATTCTTCAGCAAATTCCAAAAACGTAAAATTCCTAATTAGATTAAAAAAATAAAGTGAAAAAACAGGTCTTCGGGAATTAATCCCGGTTTTTTTTGTCGGTCAGGAGGACTGAAATGAGCCCGAGAACTGCAACGGCAAACCCGAAAATAAACGTATATCTGAACGCTTCGAGAATTTTATCCGGTGAGACCCCTGCCTGCAGCGGATTTTTCTGCGGCACGATAAAAGCGAATACGGCGCCGAAGAACACGACGCCAAAAGCCGAGCCGAGTCTTATTGAGGTTGTCATGAAACTCGAAACCACTCCTTTTTGCTCAGCAGGCGCTGAAGTCATTATCTTGCTGGTGTTCGAAGGAATGAAGAATCCTATAGCGAACCCGTAAAACGAAAGTATGAGAATAATAATGTAGAAGTCCGTGAGCGGAGTTATTATCGTGTAAGCAAGCAGTGAAAGAGCAATCATTATTATTCCGTATGTGCATATTATTTTTGAGTTTTTCCTGTCGGAAAGCAGACCTGAAAGGTATCCCGATACGAACTGCAGTAGCGAAGGTACAGCCATCAGAAGTCCTGTTTCCTTCTTCGGGTATTGCCCGACCCACTGGAGGAAAAAGGGTGTAATGTAAATCATACCGTTCGTGATAATATAAACGAATACGAACGAAAGAATAGAGAATGATATATCCTTATCCGACAGAATCCTTATGTTGAAAAGAGGGAAATCAATTTTCAGCTGACGGAAAAT
>CAIKZJ010000387.1 GCA_903831845.1 uncultured Ignavibacteriota bacterium | reverse complement strand
GACTATAATATAGCCGGTAACAAAAAAGCCGTTAAGGGCGGAAGTTTTGTAATGTCCGTAAAGGATTATCCGCCAACGCTGCGAATAGTAGGAAAAGACAACGGTACGGAGTTTTCAAACGTTTCGAGGGACCTGATGTACGAAACACTTCTGGAACGGGATCCCGTAACGGGAGATTATATTCCCAGGCTGGCCACGCACTGGAAAATTTCCGACGACAAAATGTCGTTTAAATTCAGAATCAATCCCGACGCAAGATGGGCGGACGGAAAACCCGTTACTGCCGAAGACGTCATAGCAACATGGAAGCTGATAACAAACCCCGAAATACTCGATCCGTATTCAAGCATGATGATGAGCACGTACGAACAGCCCGTAGCCGAAAGCAAGTACATAGTTTCTGTGAAATCAAAAGAGCTTAACTGGCGGCAGTTTTATTATTTCAGCCTCGGGATGAAAATTCTTCCGGCGCATTATATTGAGGGAATTAGCGGAAAAGAATTTCTGGAAAAATATCAGTTCAAATACATACCGGGAAGCGGCGCCTATCTTATTAAAGACGAAGATATCGTGAAAGACCAGTCGATTACGGCGAGAAGGCGCAGCGATTACTGGGGCGAGAAGGAAAGGTTTAACGAAGGATGCAATAATTTCGATCTGGTCAGGTTTGTTTTCACGAAAGACGAAACTCTTGAATACGAAAAATTCCGCAAGGGTGAAATCGACTTGCTCGTTGTTTACAGGGCGTCGTTCTGGCAGGAAAAATTCGATTATGAAGAGATCACAAGAGGACTTACGCTCAAGAGGAGGGTGTTCAATCAGTTTCCGTCCGGCATTCAGGGCATTTGCCTTAATACGAGAGTCAAACCTTTTGACGACATAAGAATCAGAAAGGCGTTCTCTTATGCTTTCGACAGGAATAAATTCAACGAAAAACTTTTCTTCAACGCTTATTCACCGTTCTCGTCATTCTTCCAGGGATCGGAATACCAGAACAAATCAAATCCCGTCACGGGCTTCAACCTCGATTCTGCAAAAGCGCTCCTGACGGAAGCCGGCTGGACCGAAAAAAACAAGGACGGTTTTCTTGTTAAGGACGGAAAGGTTTTTGAAGTGGAGCTTCCTTATTTCCAGAAGACAATGGAAAGATATCTTACTATATATCAGGAAGACCTTAAGAAAATCGGAATTAAACTCGATCTCCGTGAAACGGACGCCGCGACTTCTTACAAGCTCGGTAACGAAAGAAACTTCACGATGCTGATTATAAACTGGCAGGGTCTGGATATTCCGAATCCAGAAAGTTTCGCGAGATCGAACACAGCGGACGAACCCAATACGACTAACTGGATGGGTATTAAGGATAAAAGAATAGACGAACTGTGCGACAAGTACAACGCCGCATTTGACAAAAACGAAAGAGTCAGGATTATACAGGAAATAGACGGCATTCTCGCAGGTTATTACGGTTACGTGATGATGTGGTACGCTCCTTATCAGAGACTCGTATTCCACAATAAGTTCGGTTATCCGGACGGTATGCTCGGAAGAACAACGTTCATGGAATCTATCCCTGTTCTCTGGTATAACGATCCTGAAAAAGGATACGAGTACGATGAAGCTTTAAAGGATAAAACCAGAACAATGCCCGCGGGTGAAACCGACGTAAAGTACTGGATAAACCCAGTTAAAAAATAACTCCGTTCATATGAACAAGAAAAACCGGCGGCTTTGACGAGATATTTCATAAGGAGATTGTTGCTTGTAATTCCGACTTTTGTCGGAATTACTTTAATTACGTTTCTGATTCTGCAATTCGTTCCCGGCGGCCCTGTTGAACGATATCTTATGAAAGTCCGTATGGGGGAAATGCAGGGATACCAGGAAACGCCCGGGCTTACATCCGGCAAGTCGGGAATGACCGGAATACCGGAATCCGCGCTCAAGGAAATAAAAGCGTTCTACGGATTTGACAAGCCCGTAATGACCCGATACGCAGAATGGGTGTCCAATCTTGCCCGGTTTAATTTCGGCAAATCCTATGTCTACTCCGAACCTGTTATAGACGTTATCAAATCCAGATTTCCCGTAACCGTGTATTTTGCGCTTATCGGATTCATCATGACGTATATTGTCTGTGTTCCTCTCGGCGTTATGAAAGCAGCCCGGAGCGGGACGGGTTTCGATTTTATTTCATCCTTTTTTGTGTTTCTCGGATATTCGACGCCGGGCTGGGCGTTCGGAGCCCTTCTTCTCGTTCTTCTCGGCGGGGGGAGCTTCCTCGATGTTTTTCCTCTCGGCGGTTTCCGGTCCGACAATTTTGAAAGTCTGACGTTCATCGGCCGTGTGCTTGACCAGATGAAGCATACGATACTTCCGGTTCTTTCCTATCTCATAGGAAGTTTTGCGACTCTTACCATACTTACGAAGAATTCCGTAATGGAAAACCTGAGCCAGGATTACATAAGGGCCGCTTACGCGAAAGGCCTTTCCGAAAAACGCGTTGTTTATGTTCACGCGCTTAGAAATTCTCTCATTCCGATAGTGACAGGGATGGGACACTTTCTCGGCGCGCTGCTTGCCGGAAGCATCCTGATCGAAAAAGTTTTCAATATTCCCGGGATGGGAATGCTGGCGTACGATTCGGTTATCAACCGGGACTATCCCGTTGTGATGGGGCTTCTCGTCATTGAAAGCGTTATACTTCTTGCCGGAAATATAATTACGGATATTCTGTATGCGGTTGTCGACCCGAGGGTAAAATACAAATGACGAAAGAAGAGAAGAAATATAATTCTCCTTTAAAAAGACGTTGGAATAAATTCCGCCGCCTCAAACGCGGTTATTATTCGTTCCTGATACTGGGAGCGTTATATGTGTTTTCTTTCCTGCTTCCTTTCTTTGCGGGAAGGGACGCGCTTCTTGTGAGGTACAACGGCGGTTATTATTTCCCGGTATTCAGGTTTTACTCCGCGGAAACATTCGGCCAGAAAATATTCGGTGAGGCGAATTACAGAAGCCTTAAGAAAACTTTCGAAGGAGACAACAGCGGTAACTTTGTTGTAATGCCGCTCTATCCTTACGGCCCGAACGAGAACCTTCTTGACGAGACCGAAGGACCGCCTCCTCATCCGCCTTCGCAGGCGCACATACTCGGAACCGACGACAGGGGAAGAGACGTGTTTTCAAGACTGGCATACGGTTTTAATATATCAATATCCTTCGCGCTCGTAATAACGGCGCTGTCGATGCTTATAGGCGTTGTCACAGGCGCCGTGCTCGGTTATTTCGGCGGACGGACTGACGCTTTCGGCCAGAGGATAATAGAGATATGGTCGACGCTTCCGCTTCTTTATATTATAATGATTTTAAGTTCCGTTATCAGCCCCGGCTTTTTCATGCTGTGCGTTATTATGATACTTTTCGGATGGACGGGCATAACTTATTACGTAAGGGGAGAAGTTTACAGGGAAAAGGGAAAAGATTACGTGCTTGCCGCAGTATCCTGCGGCGCGCCGGACAGGCATGTAATTTTCAGGCACATAATTCCGAACGCGCTCACATCCGTGATTTCTTTCGCGCCGTTTGCCGTAGTTGCAAACATCATGTCGCTCGTGGCGCTGGATTTTCTGGGGTTCGGCCTTCAGCCCCCTACGCCGAGCTGGGGCGAAATGATGAGTCAGGGAATGCGGAATCTCAACTACTGGTGGCTGATCGTATTTCCTCTTGCCGCGCAGTTTCTGACCCTGCTTGCAGTGGTTTTCGTGGGCGAGGCGGCGCGCGAAGCCATGGACCCGCGCGAATATTACAGGACGGGCAGAAGATGAAGAATAAAATTCTTGAAATAAAAAATCTAAGCGTGAGTTTTTCCGGCGATAATTCCGGAACAGAAAATATAAAGGCGGTTCACAACCTGAATCTCGATGTTTACGAAGACGAGATTCTCGGAATAGTCGGGGAATCCGGCTCGGGAAAAACCGTTACAGCATATTCGGTTCTCGGTCTTGTTTCCGAACCTCCGGGAATTACTGAATCCGGGGAAATACTTTACAGAGGCGCCGATCTGCGGAAACTTTCTTTTGAAGAGATGAGAAAGTACCGCGGAAGAGAAATATCCATGATATTTCAGGAGCCCGGTACCGCTCTCAACCCGGTTATGACAATAAAATCGCAGCTTTACGAAACCTTTGCATCGCACGGAAAATATACAAAAGATGAATTACGCGAAAAGGCTGTCGAACTGCTTAAAAGCACGGGAATACCGGATCCGGAAAAAAGAATCAGCGATTACCCCGGCAGCCTGAGCGGCGGAATGCAGCAGAGAGTGATGATAGCCATGGCTCTTGCATGCAATCCGTCTCTGCTCATCGCGGACGAGCCGACGACATCTCTTGACGTGACGGTTCAGGCGCAGATACTGGAACTCATACGGAAACTTAAAACAGAAAAGAAAATTTCTTCCGTCATTCTCATTACGCACAACATGGGAATAATCGCCGAAATGTGCGACAGGGTTGCGGTTATGTACAGAGGAAGGATTCTTGAGCAGGCATCCGTAAAGAATTTATTCGAAAACCCGATGAACCCTTACACAAAAGCCCTGCTCGATTCTATGCCCGTGCTCGGAAAAACGGCCGACAGGGAATTGAAACCCCTGCCTTCGGAAACCGCTTCGGGCAATAAAGGCTGCGTGTTTGCCGGCAGGTGCGCTCAGAAAAAAGATATTTGCGTATTAACCGAACCGGAACTTAAACTGCATTCAGAAGAACATTACATCAGGTGCCATTTGTATGAATAACGTGATTGAAATATCGGACCTGACGGTCGTATATCCTTC
>CAIKZJ010000386.1 GCA_903831845.1 uncultured Ignavibacteriota bacterium | reverse complement strand
CTTGAGAAAGTAGCCAAGATAGCTGTCTACGTCCCGCCCAACGCGCTTCCGTGGGACGATGCAGTGCAGCTTGTTCTTGATTACGCGGGAATTCCTTACGAGAAAATGTGGGACGAGGAGGTGCTTTCCGGAAAACTGAAAGGCGTTGACTGGATACACCTCCATCACGAGGATTTCACGGGGCAGTACGGAAAGTTTTACGCGACTTACGGCGCATCGCCGTGGTATCTTACGCAGAAAGCCACTAACGAGGAAATGGCAAAGAAACTCGGCTACTCGAAAGTTTCCAAACTTAAACTCGCTGTCGTACGCACATTGAAAGAATATATAGCAAACGGCGGTTTTCTTTTCACGATGTGCAGCGCCACAGATACATACGATATTGCGCTGGCTTCGCAGTTTACGGACATCTGCGATGTAATGTACGACGGAGACCCGTTTGACCCTGATGCGAACAGCAAGCTGGATTTCACAGAAACAATAGCATTGCAGAATTTTTCAGTGGAGCTTAATCCGCTTGTTTACAGGTATTCGAACATTGATATTACCCAGGACCTGCTGCAGATAGGGCAATACAGCGATTATTTCAAGCTTGTCGATTTTTCCGCGAAATATGACCCTGTGCCCAGTATGCTCACGCAGTGCCATACTGCGCTTGTAGCCGGTTTTCTGGGGCAGACGAGCGGATTCAGGAAAGAATTCCTGAAAAACAACGTCGTTATTCTCGGGATGAACGAAGGTACAAGTCTGGTGAAATATATTCACGGCAATTACGGAAAGGGGACATTTACTTTTCTGGGAGGGCATGACCCTGAAGATTACGCTCATCTGGTTGGCGCACCGGCGACAGAGCTGAATAAATTCCCGAATTCACCGGGTTACAGATTAATACTGAACAATGTTCTCTTCCCGGCGGCGAAAAAGAAAAAACTGAAAACATGATCAGAAGACTTATACTCACGGTTCTGTTAATGACGGCTTTAGTTTCCTGCAGGGAAGAGAAAAACAATATTGCGGGACTGAATATAAAAGACGATCTTGGAAAAGATTTTTATTTCGATAAAATCCCGGAAAAAGTAGTTTCGCTAGCGCCCAGTTTAACGGAGATGGCCTTTTACATCGGCGCGGGTGATAAACTCGCCGGTGTTACGAAGTACTGCGATTACCCGCCGGAGGCTAAGAATAAAAAAATTGTCGGCGGGCTGCTCGATCCTAACCTTGAATTAATAGCTGGAATTAAGCCGGATTTGATATTGCTAACGACGGAAGGGAATTCGAAGCAGACTTATAATTCCTTGACAGACCTTGGATACAGAGTATTTGTACTTAATCCGAGAAAGATCAGGGATATTACTGCTGCTCTGGATAAGCTTAATTTAATATTCAAAACGCGAGCCGGTAATGAACAAATTAATAAGTTCAGATCCGGGGTTGAAAATCTTGCCGTTTCCGGGGATTCATTGCGTTCTTATGCTGCATTTCTTTCCGTAAAACCTTTTGTTTCATTCAACGACAGTACTTTTATAGGCGACATATTCAGGAGCACAGGATTTAAAAATGTGTTCGGCAGCGAAAAACTTGATTATCCCGGAATTTATGACGAGGATTTATTGCTTAAAAATCCGGAATGCCTCTTTTTCTTTTCGGATTCTTCGGCGGTTTCGGTTGAAAATATAAAATCTGAAATGTCTTTAAGGTTCAGTGAATTGAAAGCTTACAGAAACGGAAAATTCTATATTCTGAATGAAAGTATTTTCTCGAGGCCCGGTCCGAGGGTGCTGGACGCAATGGGTATTCTGAATCAAATCCGGATAAGGAAATAACTACTCCGGTCTTCTGTCTTTTATCTTTTCATTGAAGATGCTTGCATAATGCAGACCCGACAAATCATACTT
>CAIKZJ010000385.1 GCA_903831845.1 uncultured Ignavibacteriota bacterium | reverse complement strand
GTGAAGCACGAGTTCGTCTTTGAAATATTTCACGAGTATGGGTTTTGTGATGTCGTCGTGAGTAGGCCCGAGTCCGCCTGTAATAAGCGTAACCTTGAAGTTCTTCATCGAGTCGTCGAGCTCCTTCAGCAGGTCTTCTTCATTATCTCCTATCGTAACGACCTTTTCAACTTTGACGCCGATCGAATATAATTTGTAATTGATGTATGACGCATTCGTGTTAACAATCTGACCTATGAGAATCTCATCGCCGACCGAAATAACTTTCGCATTTACCATTTTATGTAATCATTAATAAGTTTCATTATTATAACCGTAAAAACACCTCCGTAAATTCCAGCCACGACGTCGTCGAACATTATTCCGAAACCGCTTTTGAGCCTGTCGAAATATTTCGCAGGCCAGATCTTAAATATATCAAACAACCTGAAACTCAGGAATGAAATTACAACGGATATATAATTGAGTTCTTTTAAAAATATGACTGCGATAAGAAGAGTTATCCACATGCCGACTACTTCGTCAAGCACGACGACCGAAGGGTCGTCGCCGTATCTGAACATCATTCTTTCGGAAGTAATAATGCCGACAAAGAAAAATATCAGCGAAAGTGTTCCGAGAACGACGGGATTTGGAAACCCCGGTATAAGGAGAAAAATCAGCGCGAACGCGCTACCGAAAGTGCCGCTGGCAAAAGGAATATAGCCCGTGAAAGCCGCGCTGGACAGGAACATTGTGAATAAATCGATCCTGTAATCTTCATTTATTATCTTTTTCTTCTTCAGCAGTCTCATTTCTTTTTTCGTATTCCTTTTTTATAAGATAATCTATTCCGGTGTACAGTGTTACGAGTGTTATAATAAGCAGTAAAATGTAGTTAAGGCGTGAATCAAAAATGAATCCGCTTATCGTATTCTTCGTTTCAAGGTCAATTCCGTAAGTAAGGACCATGAACAGGAGCAGAATGAAGAAAATGTACGTCATCTGCAGGAAGGTTTTGGTCTTGGCAATGAAAGAAGTTTTCATCGTCCGGCCTTTGTACTCGTCATAAGAGCGGATAAGTGTAACGAAGATGTCCCTCAGAACGATAATAACCAGCATCCACAGAGGCATGAATCCAAGAGCGTAAAATATCCCGAACGCGAAGGAGGTAAGGACCTTGTCAGCGAGCGGATCAATGAAAATTCCGAAATTAGTTACGGATTTGTATTTCCTCGCATGCCAGCCGTCGTACCAGTCAGTCAGAACGGCTATAAAAAATACAACGAATGACACGCGGCGGCTCACAGGATCGTCTTTAAGGAACAATACCATGAACACCGGAGACAGAGCAATTCTCAGCACCGATAATATGTTCGGAAACGTCATTTAAAAAAATATGCTAAAATGGTAAATCGTCGTTCTGGCCGCTGTCGTCCTTAACGTGCCCCGCCATTGAATCCTGGCCGCCCTGATTCTGGTCGCGCCTGTCAAGCATCATCATCTCGGTCATTTCAATGCCTGTGTATTTCTTTGTGTTGTCTTTTGGGTCCACGTAAGTCCTGATTCGTCCTTCCATGTATATTTTGCTGCCCTTTTTCAGGTACTGGCCGCAAATCTCCGCCAGTTTTCTCCAGACAGTAATGTAATGCCATTCTGTTCTGTCAATTTCTTTTCCTTCGTTGTTCTTGAAAGTTTCGGAAGTCGCAAGCGAAAACTTGCAGTAGGCATCCCCTTTTTCAGTATACTTCACTTCGGGATCTTTGCCAAGGTGACCGATGAGCATGACTTTGTTTAATGATCTCGCCATAATAATGTGTGTTGTTTTATTTTAATGAATATTCCGACAGTTTATTGTTCTCCAAAACATAAAATTTGCCGGAACTTAGTACCAGTATATCTTTAATGTTTTTAAAATTGATTTTTTCAGCGAACAGAAGCTTTCCTGTGAAAGCGTTTTTCTTCGATTCGTAAACCAGAAGGCCTTCGTTGTCAAGAACATACATAAGGTTGTTATAAGCCGTTATCGAATTCGCCGCGGCGTTTTCGAAAGAGCTTATGTAATTCCCGAAATTGTCGTACTTGAAAACCGTATTCTGTTTTCGGTCGAGTATGTATATGTTATTGTACCCGTCTCGTATAATCTTAGAAGGCGTTATAAACGGCTTAACCGCGGACTGGAACCCCCCGAACGAAAACGCCGGAGCGCTGTAATTCTGCGAAAGGTTCTGGTAAGCGACAACCCTGTTATTTTCGCCGTCTATTACGTAAAGATAAGGATTC
>CAIKZJ010000384.1 GCA_903831845.1 uncultured Ignavibacteriota bacterium | reverse complement strand
TTCCATGTAGCCCAGCCCCATACGTGGCAGAATCTCGAGAAATAATACGAGGCTTCTCCTCTTCTGATACCGTCCTGAAAATTCACGCCGCCTATGTGCATTATTTTTTCATTATCCCTGTACTTTGTGAGAAGTTCGGAACATAGAGCAAAGAAAGATTCTTCCGCGACGCAGTCGTCTTCAAGGATTATGCCTTCATCGACATTATCAAAGAACCAGTTTATGGCTTTCGTAACACCCTTCTTGCATCCGAGGTTAGAATCACTGAAGTTAGTGTGAAGTTCGCAATCCCAGTCGACTTTTTTGATCACATCGCGCGTCAGCCTGCATTTTTCATCTTCGCCCGGTTTGTTAGTCCGGGGGCCGTCAGCGGAAACAAAAAG
Organism: uncultured Ignavibacteriota bacterium; assembly: GCA_903831845.1. Classification (GTDB taxonomy): domain Bacteria; phylum Bacteroidota; class Ignavibacteria; order Tepidaquicellales; family Tepidaquicellaceae; genus CAIKZJ01. The sequence continues at coordinate 4,359 of CAIKZJ010000384.1, read as the reverse complement.
TTTTTTCGGTTTGATCTTTCTTATAGATTCGAAAACCTGATATGTTGTATCGGGCCGGTTGAAGATCATGAACAGCACGGGTGTATTGAAAGAATCCAGCGGCAAATTGACTTCGTTAATTTAATAAATTAATGTGAAATTAGCTGAATAAAGCATTATGTTCCATTCATAAAATGGTATAAAAAAACCCGGTTGAACAACCGGGCTTTTAAACCGTAAAAGCAAATTATTTCAGCAATGTCATTTTTTTAACCGCTGTAAATTCTTTCGACTCCATCTTAACGAAATACAGTCCGCTGGAGTATTTGGAAGCATTCCATTTATATTCGAACGAACCCGCAGAAATATTTCCGCTGAACAGATTTTCGACAACGCGGCCGTTAACATCGTACACCGTAAGTTTTACGTTCGACGTTTTAGGCACATCGAAGCGTATATTTGTCGATGGATTAAACGGGTTCGGGTAATTCTGGGATAATCCGTATTCCGCAGGCGTGCCGGGATTTAACCGGACAATACCGCTAACGAGAGTAGTAAAGTTCCACACGACTGACCATACGCTGGTTCCGTAATAATAGTTCGCGCGAACCCTCCAGTAATAAGTCGACCCTATGCTGAGTTTTCCGGCAGGCACCGTATAGACGGACTGGCCAACAGTTGCGGAATCGATAATAACAGAAAAATCAGGTAACGATGAAACCTGAACGTTATAATTTGTCGCATATGTATTTGTCCATATTAAAGGCGGTGTAACTGAAATGCCCCATGAATTATTCGGGGGCGAAATCAGCATGGGAGCGGCAGGCATCGGTTCTCCTCCATTGGTCGTCTTGAAAATAACTCCGTTGAATCCGCAGACCCAGCCGGTCTGATCATTGATGAAAACGATCTTTTTGAGAGGCCGTGTAGTTGCAATCTGCTGCTGATACCACTTATCGCCGCCGTTAGTGGTTTTTAAAACAAGTCCCAAGGTGCCGCACATATATCCCGTATTTGCATTCAGAAAACGGACCCAGTTCAGATTATTTGTCACCCCGCTGTTTTTCTTTTTCCAGGAAATGCCGCCGTTAGTGGTTTTCAGAATTAATCCGCCGTCGCAGGAAAGCCATCCTGTACCAGCGTTTATAAAATACACACCGTTAATGTGATTTGTCACGCCTGTGGGCATATTTTCCCAGTAATCCCCGCCGTTGGTTGTCTTACTGACAGTGCCGTAATCACCCGCTACCCAGCCGGAAGTGGCGTTGATGAACGAACACGAATTCAGATTCATTCCAGTATTACCTATCTCATAATCCCAGTTGTAACCCCCGTTAGTTGTTTTATAAATCCTGCCGTTATAAGCTGTTATCCATCCAGTATTCTGATTAAGAAAATACGAATAGGTATAGACATCCGAGTAAGATATAAAAACAGAGAACCAGCTCGCGCCGTTATTTGTGGACTTATAACATTCGCCGGGATAGCCAACAAAGAGCGCGGTATCGGAACCGGGAAAGACGACATTCTGTATATTAATATTACCGACTGAATTCAAGTTCCAGTTCGCGCCGCCGTCAGTCGTCTTCAGGACGGTGCCATAGGTACCGACGGCAAAGCCGTTGAGCGGTGTAGAGAATGCTATTCCGTTGATATCATTGTCGGTGTTGGTTTGCTGCTGTATCCAGCCGTATTGTGAGCGTGCAGCCAGAGGAAAAAGGATACTTAAAATAAAGAGGAAAATATACTTTTTCATAAATTATGGGATTTGTTGCGGCCCTGTGTTATTTATGAAATATTTATGAATAAAGCAACATTAAAAGCAGTGATTAACCGGGTAAATGGAGTTATTCAGTTCTCTGCGTTGTATTCTTTGTTTTTAAAGAAATAAGTGTTTACCGTCTTCGCAAAGAAATTATAACCGTGCTTTCCGAGAAACGAACTGATTTCGGATTGTCCGGGTTTATTTATATCAAACATAAGGTCTTCTATCAGTATAAATCCCGGTTTGTACAAATCCCAGTTGTTTGATTTCAGAACATCCAGGTCGAGAGACTCCACGTCAACGCTCATAAAATCAATCTGCTTTATATCTGCAGGTAGATACTTTGAAAGAATTTCTGAAAGTGTGTAAGTTTCTATTTCTTTTTTAAAAATAATTTTGAATCCGTCTTTGCCGTCCCTGCTTTCCGAAAGTTCTTTATTAAAACTGTTCAATGCAGGTTCGTTAAACGCATAATATGTAAGATTTGTTTTCACTGAAGCGACAGGTATTTCAAGATTTATATCGCGGGAACGATGTTTATTAAACGCTTTCATGCTTCCGGGCATAGCGTCTATATTAATGCCACGCCAGCCCATTTTATAAAAAACATATGTATTAGAATATTTCTTCGGGTGATATGCTCCGACATCAACATAGAATCCAGTTTTTTTCTTTTCATAAATACGTTTGAGTATCGCATCCTCACCTTCCTGGGAATACTGTTTTACCGCATGATCTTTAAAAACACCGTTGTACATATCGACCAGTTTTCTTCGCTGATCCAGGGAGAGAATATTCTTTAAAGACATAGATTGTTTTTATTTTTAATTTAAGTTTAATATATTAAACCTTCTATTCAAAAAATCAACAAACGGCCGTTTATGTCCTGATAAGGCCACTGAATTTACCGCACGGACCATACACGCATATTAAACAAATTTAATTAACATTTTATCCTTGACAATTCGGCAAAATGTTAGTAATTATGTATAAACATCTCCTTCATTTTTAAACAGGGTTAAACCATGAAAACATTAACCTTCTTTATCGCAATCTTTTTGCTTGCTGCGGCCTCGTTATACTCTCAAAGCGGATGGGTTCAGCAAAACACGGGCACTACAAACCACATACTGTCGCTTTATTTCCCGAATGCCGAAACCGGATTTGCCTGCGGCTGGTATGGAACTACACTGAAGACAACTAACGGCGGAACAAACTGGGTAAATGCCGGCGCTCCGGTATTCGATTATCAGTCTGCTTTTTTTGTAGACGTAAACACAGGCTGGTTTGTGGGTCATAACGGCGCGATAGTCAAAACCACCAATTCCGGCTCGACATGGTCGACGCAAAACAGCGGTACCTCGGTTTATTTGATGCTTACTTTTTTTGTTAATGCAAACACAGGATATATTGCCGGTTATTCGGGCAAAATTTTAAAAACCACAAACGGGGGCACTAACTGGGTTTCGCAGGTTTCGGGCGTTACGGAAAATCTTCTCTCCGTTAAGTTCACTGATGCAAATACGGGATATATTACCGGCAATAACGGAGTCGCGATCAAGACAACCAACGGCGGATCATCATGGACAAGAATTATATACGGCGTAAGCAACAACCTCAACAAGATGTCTTTTCCTAATGCCAATACAGGCTGGATTCCGGGAACAAACGGATTAATAAACAAAACGACGGACGGGGGAGCCTCCTGGATATCTCAGGGAAACGGAACCACGACCTATTTTATTTCGGCAAGTTTTCCCAACACGAACACAGGATATATATCGGGAGCGGGTGGAGTAGTAGTTAAAACTGCTAACGGAGGCGCAAATTTTTACACGCAAATCACGCCTACATATAACGAACTTCACTGGATTTATTTTGTCAACGAACTGACGGGATGGGCTTGCGGTTATAACGGAACAATTATAAAAACATCAAGCGGCGGGGCGACTGTTCCAACAGTACCCATATTAATTTCGCCTGTAAACTTGTCGCAGATTCAGACCACAACTCCGTCTTTAACCTGGAGCATTTCCAATGATGCGGTTAATTACACCGTACAGGTGTCAAGGGTGAGTGACTTCTCGACTATTGCCGATTCAAATACGACTGCGAGTACTTTCAGAAACGTGCCTTCCGGGAAACTGCAAACCAACACTTCATACTTCTGGAGAGTCCGAGCAAATAACGCTATGGGCTATTCAGCATGGAGCACCGTCTGGGTATTTTCTGTTCTATCGACTGACATAAAGCCTGTCGGTGATTTTACCCCGACGGAATATAAAATAGTCGGAAATTATCCTAATCCGTTCAACCCAACGACAAAAATACTTTTCGATATTCCGAAGTCAGCGGGAATAAAGCTGGCAATACATGACGCTCTCGGCAGAGAACTCGAAAAGATTTACGAAGGGAAACTGTCGCCCGGAAGATTTGAATACACCTGGAATGCATATAAACAAACAAGCGGAGTGTATTATGTCAGATTAACGGCTGATGGTATTTCGGAAACAAAAAGAATGGTGTTGATAAAATAGAAACTCATTAAGATTTTAGAAAAGCCCTTCTACAACGGAGGGCTTTTTTATATGGTTTTATTTCTTAAATATCCTGCC
>CAIKZJ010000383.1 GCA_903831845.1 uncultured Ignavibacteriota bacterium | reverse complement strand
TCTGCTCTTAAGAACTCTTCCCTCCCCATTTTTCAAGCCTGTATCTTAAGTTTCGTTCCGACATACCGAGCAGCTTCGCGGCTGCAGACTGGTTTCCGTTGGTTTTGTGGAGCGCATCGTTTATGAGACGCTTTTCAAGGTTCTCAACTTTTTCGTGAAGAGTGTCGCCTTCACCGCAAGGATCTTTTGAAATATTTTCGCTGCCGTGGCTTTTTATACCAAGAGGAAGATCCTCGGATGTTATCATTTCTCCTCTCGCGAGTACTATTGAATGATGTATCACGTTCTCCAGTTCTCTGATGTTTCCCGGATAACCGTACTTCATCAGGAGGTCGAGCGCCTGTTTGGAATACTCGATTCTCTTTTTGTCTGTTTCCTTAATGTACCTTGCGGTAAACTGGTCTATTAATAGCGGAATGTCTTCCTTTCTTTCCCTTAGCGGCGGTATCTTGATATTGACAACATTGAGCCTGTAGTAAAGGTCTTCCCTGAATTTATTCTCCTTTATAAGTTCTTCGATGTTGCGGTTCGTCGCAGCGATAATCCTTACGTCGACGTTCAGAGTAACGCTTCCCCCGACCCTTTCAAATTCTCCTTCCTGAAGCACGCGCAGGAGTTTCACCTGTGTGTGTAAAGGCAGATCGCCGATTTCATCGAGAAACACTGTCCCGCCGTCAGCGATCTCGAACCTTCCCTTGTGCTGTTTCTCCGCTCCGGTGAATGAGCCTTTTTCGTGCCCGAACAATTCGCTCTCAAGCAGGTTTTCGTTAAGCGCCGCGCAGTTGACAGCAACGAACATCCCGTCTTTTCTCTTTCCGGAATAATGTATCGCTCTCGCCAGAAGCTCTTTTCCCGTACCGCTCTCGCCTATGATCAGCACCGACGCCTTGGAAGGGCCGACTCTCGAAGCCACGTCGAGAACCTTCACCATCTTTTCAGAATTTGTTCTTATACCCTCAATTCTGTTCTGAGAGGACAGCTGTTCGCGGAGATACTTAACTTCGGAAGTAAGATTGTTCTTCTCAATTACCCTGTTGATAATGATTTCTATCTCGTCAAGGTTGTACGGCTTCGTGATAAAATCGTAAGCGCCGACCTTCATAGCTTCAACGGCTGTTTCAACTGTCGCGTAAGCAGTCATTATTATGACGGAAATTTCGGGATTGATGTTCTTCAGTTTTCTCATCAGGTCTATTCCTGAAGCTCCCTGCATCTTGAGGTCGGAAAGAACGACATCGACCGTGTTCGCCGAAATCACGTCCACGGCGTTTTCCACCGATTCCGATTCCAGCACATTGAAACCCCGGCTTTTAAGGTCGCCTGCAAGAACCATTCTCTGCGCTTTCTCGTCTTCTACGATTAATACTGTTGTTTTCATTAGGGTAAAGTGATTGTAAATTTTGTGCCTTTGTTTAATTCGCTCTCGGCGTTAATCGATCCGTTGTGCTGAAGTATTATCTGCCTTACGATACTAAGTCCCATTCCGGTGCCGCCCGATTTTGTAGTAAAATATATATCGAATATCTTATTAAGTGTATCCGGCGGGATGCCGCATCCCGTATCTTTAACTTCAAATACGTGCTTTCGTTTCTCGCACCTGTATGATATTTCAATCGTACCGCCCCTGTCAGTCGCTTCGATTGAATTACGGAGAAGATTGATGAATACCTGTTTCATCTGCTGGTAATCCGCGTCAAGAATCCCTGATTCGGGGTTGTCAAGTATCAGCGTAATCCCCTTTTCTCTCGTCTGAACATCGGCTATCCTTACGATTTCATCGAGAAAGTCCGATATCCGAAACTCTGTACGGTTAAGTTTCGCGGGCTTTGCGAAAGTCAGGAACTGCTCGATAATTCCGTTGACGCGCTTTGATTCCGAACGGAGAATCTCTACAAGAGAATCGAAGTCCGATGAAGAGAGTTTTCCCGAATACTCGCGGTTCATTCTCTGCGCTATCATGTTTATCGTATTAAGCGGATTGCGTATTTCATGAGCAACGCCCGACGCAAGGCCGCCCATCGCTGCAAGCCTTTCGTTCTGCGCGAGCTGGTTTTCAATTTCCTTCGCTTCCGTGATATCCTCGATAACAAGAGAATACGTGTCGGTAGACCTGTCCTCGTTGTTGACTATCGCCGAGTTCACAAGGAACGACCGGCGGGCTGTGTTTATTGAATAATCAGCTTCAAGATTCTTTATATGCTTTTTTTCCTTCAGAATGTCTTTCACGAAAGAAGGAAGTTTTTCTATCGTGCCGATATTTCTGTTTTCGTAATCGGCATACGGTATGCCGAAAATCTCGAAGGCGGATTTATTGAATATCTTTATCCTGTCCGCATCGTCAACAGTTATTATTGCCAGCGACATGTTTTCAAGAACGCTTCCAGTAAAGGTTTTTATCTTTCTGAACTCGTCGGAAATTATCCTGTAATTCTGGTTCGATATCACAACCGACAATACAATTACCGTAATCACGATAACGGCAAGTGAGGTAACAACCGCGCGGCGCAGCATTCTAGCCTGGGCGGCTTTTATTCCGTCCATGCCGATGCCGATTCTGAACAATCCGATTTTTTCGTTCTCAATACTGAACAGACTGACCGCCTCGTATATTTCATTGCCGCCGAAATTAACCACTCGGTGAAGTGAGTTTCCCGACTCAAAAACGCTTCTTAATTCAGGATCGTTGTCATACGAAGGAAGTTCGTTTACGTTTTTATTCGCGGCGAGAATTTCCGCCGGGTTCTGCAGAATAATATACTCGATGCCAGTTGCCGAACCGATATCGAGAATGAGTTTCCCGAATCCTATCCTGTTCCGGAAGTTCATGTACGACTCGGCGTCGAGGTTAACGACTATTGCCCCTCTGTTGAACGGCCGTCTTACAGCAACGGCATAACGGTCGCCTTTTTCCATCCTTGCTTCCTTAAGACCGATTATAATTTCGCTTTTCTTTCCTTCCAGAATGGGTGCAATGTAATCCACAGGCGAATATTTAGGATTTTCCTTCGCATGTATGTCGCCGACGTTATTTGTCATAACCCTCTGCCCGCTCTTATCGAAAACATTGATGCGGAACACGTCGTTTTCGTTAGCAAGTTTAATCAGGGCTTCGTCTGAAAGTCTGCCGAGACTGTCCATGTGGGCGGTGTTCTTTGCGGTGCTGAGCAGGTGCTGTGTGAGCAGACTTTCCATTTCCCTGTCAGAAATAATGGAATTAGCGCTGCTCATCGAAGCGGTTTGAATCATCGAGTTTGAATACTCTTCAAGAATCTCGAAGATTTCATTCTTACTCTTGTTGTATTCATAGACCGATGATAACACCATCACGACAACAATAACAACGGATATTATAATTACGTATTTCGGCTTGAGGATGGAAACCCTCCTAATATTCGACATGGGGTCAGTCATTCCTAAAATTATATTTTTTTGGAATTAAGCGAAATGGGAAAGAGAGGGAGGCAATTAACATTTAACTTTTAAGTTGAGCAAACAATCGAAAAGAATAATAAAGGCGGTAAATTGAACATTTCGGGGCAATTCATTGTTATTATTGTACATATTTGATAAATTCCCTTTTAAAAATTGACCGGAAAAATCCGGTTTTAGCAAAATTTTAAGCATATTTTATGAGCGACAGGTCATATTTGAGCAATTCATACAAGAACATTCTCGTTTCCGAAACGGAGAATCCGGGCGCGCTTAGTACGGTGCTGATCACAATCAACAGGCCGGATGCAATGAACGCACTAAACATCGAACTGATGGGCGAAGTCGCGGCGGTTCTTACAGCGGCCGATAAGGACGACAAAGCCGGATGCTCGGTTATCACGGGCAGCGATAAAGCGTTCGCGGCAGGAGCCGATATTAAAGAAATGGCGGACGCGGATTCGGTTCAGATCTACATACGCGAGATGTTCGCATCATGGGACGTCATACGCCTCGTGAAGAAGCCTGTCATCGCCGCGGTGAGCGGTTACGCGCTCGGCGGAGGATGCGAACTGGCGATGCTCTGCGATATGATAGTCGCTTCGGAGTCCGCGAAGTTCGGTCAGCCGGAAGTGAATCTGGGAGTGATTCCCGGCGCGGGCGGAACGCAAAGATTAACGCGCGCAGTCGGCAAAGCGCGAGCCATGGAAATAATCCTTACCGGAAGAATGGTTACTTCGGCGGAGATGTACGAGGCAGGACTGGTTGCGAAGGTATCGGCCGATGATAAGTATCTCGAAGATGCCCTGGCGATTGCGAAGTCGATTTGCGGCAAGCCTTCGATTGCAGTCAGACTGGCGAAGGAAAGCATTCTTAAGGCCTTCGATACGACTGTAGAAGCGGGAATTGAGTTCGAAAGAAAGAATTTCTATTTCCTCTTTTCGACCGAAGATAAGAAGGAAGGCATGCAGGCGTTTGTGGAAAAGAGGAAGCCTGGCTGGAAACACAGGTAAGTCAATTAACATTTAGCATTTAGCAGTTAACAATTAGAGCAAGAGCTTTTCACCACAGAGAACACAGAGTTACACTGAGATAACATAATTTTATAAACTAGATTCTAGATTCTAAATTCTAGATTCTAAACAAAAGGGGAAAATTTGAAAAAGTATTTTTTGCTGTTTCTGGTTTTTATTTCAGTTTCATTCTTGTCCGCGCAGGACAAAAAGAGCAACGAAGTTAAGGCGCCGGAGCCGAAGCCCGTTACAGAGGTCAACAAGGACGA
>CAIKZJ010000382.1 GCA_903831845.1 uncultured Ignavibacteriota bacterium | reverse complement strand
CGAGTATTCGACCGTACTCGAGAACCTTAACAAGAATTCGTCAATACACGCGTCCGGCGTGGTTATCGCGCCTTCGAACATCACGGACTACGTTCCGCTTTCCAGAGCGAAAGACCCCGACAAGAAGAACGGCGACGCCGACGAGGAAATCGTTTACTGCACACAGTATGATATGAACCGCCTCGAGGATGCCGGGCTAATAAAGATGGACTTCCTCGGACTGAAGGAACTGAAGGTCATAGGCAAGACGCTGAAGATAGTGAATGAAATGCACGGTTTGAATCTTACGACCGACAACATGCCTCTCGACGACAAGGAAACTTACGATCTATTCTCGCAGGGCGCGACCGTAGGCATTTTCCAGTTCTCGAAGAGCAAGATGCGCGAGTATCTTTCGAAACTCAAGCCTAAGAATATCAACGACCTCGCCGCAATGAACGCGCTTTACAGGCCGGGTCCGATGAAACTCATTCCGGATTTCATAGACAAGAGATACGGAAGAAAGCAGATAACTTATCTTCATCCGTTAATGGAGAACGCGCTGAAAGACACATACGGAATCATAGTTTACCAGGAGCAGGTTATGCAGATCGCCCGTGAAGTAGCAGGCTTCACGATGGCTCAGGCGGACAATATGAGAAAAGCGATGGGCAAGAAGATTAAGGAAAAGATGCAACAGATCAAGACCGATTTCATTAGCGGCGCGATAAAGAACGGCGTTAACAAGAAAATCGCCGAGCAGATATTTTCTTTGATACTCGATTTTGCGGATTACGGTTTCAACAAATCGCACGGCGTTGCTTATTCCGTGCTTGCTTATTACACCGCATACCTGAAAACCCACTTCCCGCTTGAGTTTCTGGCTGTATCGATGGAAGGCAGAAAAGACGACGAAACGGAATTGCAGTATCTTGCTGACGAGTGCAAGAGGATGAAAATCAAGCTTATGCCGCCCGATATAAACGAGAGCTTCTCTGATTTCAAGGTGCGGTACACGAACGAGCAGACAAAAGAAGGCGAGATAATATACGGTTTAAGCGCGATAAAGAACGTCGGCGAAAAGGCAGCCATAAGCATAATCGAAGAGCGCGAGAAGAACGGAAAGTTCAAGCGTTTTGACGAATTCTTAACGCGCGTCGATCTTCGTCTTGTAAACAAGAAAACCGTTGAAGCTCTGATATTCGCCGGTGCTTTCGACTGTCTGGATAAGAACCGCAGAAAACTTTATCTGAACGTAGAGCGCGCGACTTTGTTCGCCTCGAAACTGAAGGACGCGCCTGAAATGCGCGGACAGCACGGGCTTTTCGGCAGCACCCCGACCCATAACGGAATCGCCGAACTTCGTCTCGAAGACTACGAAGAATTCCACGAAGTCGAAAAATACAACAACGAAAAAGCCGCTATCGGATTTTATCTGTCGGGACACCCGCTGGATAAATACAGAAGAAACATAGAGAATTTTGTCAATCTTAGTTTCGGCGACGATGTGAACGAAGTAGATCCTTCCGACATGAGTTCCGCAAAGATGTGCGGGGTAATAAGCGACATGCAGGTGAAGTTCTCGAAAAAGGGAAACAAGTTCGCCGTATTTAACCTTATCGATTTTTACGGCAGGGGTGAATGCGTCGCTTTCAGCAAGCTTTACGAGGCAAAGCAGAGGCTGTTTGTTGACGACACTCTTGTTTTTGTAGAAGGAAAAGCGGAAGATTCAGGCGATAAACTCAAATTAATAGTCGAAAACATACATCCGATAGACCATTTCCAGGAAAATTTCGCTTCCAACATAAACCTGATTCTTCCCGGCGGTGAAGACGACGCGGAGAAGCTGAGGGAGATCAGGGAGCTGGCGGAAAAGCACCCCGGTCTTTGCGGGCTGTATTTCACTGTCAACGATAACGGGAAAATGAGACATTATTACTCAAAGGAAGTGAAAGTTTCCGCGTCAAAAGAATTAATTTCAAACTTGAAAAAAATTCTTGGAGACGATAACTTGCGTATAAACTGATTCACAAAAATTCACATATACCAATAAGAAAGGATTAAATTTAATGCACCCACTCGAAATTACCGATGCCAATTTTGCGGCCGAAGTTGAACAGTCGGACGTGCCCGTACTGCTTGACTTCTGGGCGGTATGGTGCGGCCCCTGCAAGATGATTGCTCCGATAGTCGAAGAACTCGCGGGCGAATACCAGGGAAAAGCGAAGATTGGAAAAGTTGACGTTGACAACAATCCCGGCGTGGCCGGAAAGTTCGGAATCAGAAGCATTCCGACGCTGCTCATCTTTAAGGGCGGCCAGGTTGTCGATCAGATAGTCGGCGCTGTTCCGAAAGGACACATTGTCGAAAAATTAAACGCGTATGTCGGTTAATACGGTTTAACACTGTCTGTTAAGGTCTTAAAACCCCGTCATTCACGGGGTTTTTTTATTAGTGCAAAATTTAAAGTGCAAAATTCAAAATTACAGTTTAAAATGAAAAGTTGGTGTTTGGAAAAGTTCTGTAATAATTTTTAATTTTTAATTATACTTTTGCATTTTCAACTTTACATTTTACACTATCCTGTCATTCGCCTATTATTTTCACAAGTACGCGCTTCCGCCGTTTTCCGTCGAACTCGCCGTAGAATATCTGTTCCCACGGGCCGAAATCAAGGGCGCTGTCAGTTAGCGCGCATACGACTTCCCTGCCCATAACGGTTCTTTTCAGGTGAGCGTCCGCGTTGTCCTCGAATCCGTTGTGCTTATACTGCGAATACGGTTTTTCCGGCGCGAGTTTTTCCAGCCAGACCTCGTAATCGTGGTGAAGGCCCGTTTCGTCGTCGTTTATAAATACAGACGACGTTATGTGCATTGCGTTCACGAGCACAAGCCCTTCCTTTATCCCGCTTTCGGCTATGCAGCGGATAACGTCGGGGGTTATGTTTATCAGCTCCCGTCTCTTTGTGGTATTGAACCAGAGCTCTTTTCTGTATGATTTCATTATAAATTTTATATGTTTATTTTTTGTTTATGTATATGAAGTAAAAATAAACTGATTTACGGCGGGAATCAACAATAATAAGCACCGCGGGATGTATTAACGACATGAAAAAGAAAATTATAGTTCTCGGAACCGGCTTCTCCGCGTTCCGGTTTGTAAGGAAAATCAGCAAAAACCTGTACGACGTTACGGTCGTAAGCCCAAGAAACCATTTTTTGTTTACGCCGCTTCTGCCCAGCACGACGGTCGGCACTATCGAGTTCAGAAGTATCATCGAGCCTATTAGGAACGTGAACGGCATTTCGTTCAACCAGTCTTATTGCACGGGCATCGACGCGGAAAAGAAAATCGTCTTCTGCCGTGATGCCGATACGAACAGAGAATACAGTCTTGCTTTTGATTATCTCGTAATCGCCGTGGGCGAAATAACGAACACTTTCGGTATAAACGGAGTGGCGGAAAATGCTTTGTTCCTTAAAGAACTTTCCGACGCGAGAAAAATCAGGACGAAGGTTATAGATTGTTTTGAAAACGCTTCGCTGCCTGGCTTAACCGAACAGGAGAAAAAGGATTTCCTGCGGTTTGCGGTATGCGGCGGGGGCCCTACGGGCGTTGAGTTTGCGGCCGAGCTGCACGATTTCATAGAAGAAGACGTGAAAAGAAAATACCAGGACCTTGCGGAATATGTGGAGATTATTCTGATTGAAGCCCGTGATTCAATACTTGCTTCTTTCGACAAAAAACTGAGCGAGTATGCGATGAAAATTTTCCGGCGGCAGAATATTGTCCTGAAAACAAATTCTCTTGTCAGCGGTGTCGGAAAAGAGTTTATAACTCTGAACGACGGAACGTCTTTCAGGTACGGTCTGCTGGTATGGGCTGCCGGAAACACGTCGACGGATTTTGTCCGTTCATCCGGTCTCGAAACCGACAAAAGAGGAAAAATAATTACGGATTCGTTTTTCCGTGTCAAAAATAACGGCGGGTATTTCGATAACATATTCGCTGTCGGCGACTGCGCTGCCATAAATGACAAAGAGCTTCCCGCCACCGCGCAGGTTGCACAGCAGCTTGGACTCTTTCTTGCCAGATATCTGAACAAAGAGGGCCGCGTTGAGAAACCTTTCAATTTTAAAAATCTCGGGATGCTTGCGTATATCGGCAACCTGAAGGCGCTTGCGGACACGCCGCAGTTTAAGGGAACCGGATTCGGAACATTCGTCCTGTGGAGAAGCGCGTACCTGACAAAACTTGTGAGTTTCAAGAACAAAGTGCTTGTGCTTTTTGACTGGGCGAAAACTTTTGTATCCGGGCGGGACGTAAGCAACTTCTGAGAGCGCTTTTAAATTGTAAGTTTTAGGTTTTAAATGTTATAAACCCCGAACAATAAAAGCATTTAAACGTACCGACACCTCTTCATAAATTATTAATTATTAATTACTAATTATTAATTACCAAAAAATACATTAATTTAGCGGGTTATATTCCGTATATTCAAAAAAATAACGATTTTAACATGCTTTTAAAGAAAACAAAGAAGCTGGAAGTCCAGATTGACGAATTCCTCGACAAGGTGCTGAACGGCGGTCTTGTGTTGAAACAGGGTATAAAGTACTATTTAAACAATCAGCCAGAGCATTTTGAGGAAAGCCTTAAGGACATCGACAAGACGGAAAATGACGCGGATACGCTTAGAAGAACCATAGAAACAAAGCTTTATATGCATACGCTCATTCCCGAACAGCGCGGAGACGTTCTCGGACTGCTCGAGAGCACTGATAAGGTTCTGAATTCCTGCAAGGAAGTTCTGTTCCAGTTTTCCGTGGAAAAACCCGACATCCCCGAAGAGTACAGGAAGAAATACATTGATCTGGCCGATACATCGGTTTCCGCCGTCGAGTGTATGATAGCCGCGGTGCGTTCTTACTTCTCTGAATTCAGAATGGTGAGGGACAACATAAACAAGACCCTTTTCTTTGAAAAAGAGTCCGACAAGCTGGCAGACAAGCTTAAACGCGAAATCTTCGCAATGGAGAATCTCGACTTAAGCAGCAAGATGCACATCAGGTATTTTGTTTATCACATGGATAAGATAGCCGACTCCGCCGAAGACGTCTGCGACAGGCTTTCAATCGCCGTAATAAAGAGGTACGGATAATGATCTGGTTTTATCTTACAAGCGGTTTATTTCTGGGCTGGAGCCTTGGCGCGAACGACGCGGGTAACATATTCGGAACGGCATTAAGCACAAAAATGCTGAAGTTCTGGACCGCGGCGATTTTGTCTTCCATTTTTGTAATGCTCGGCGCCATGATAAGCGGTTTCGGCGCGGCGCATACGCTCGGCTCTCTTGGCGACGTTAATGCCATCGCGGGTTCCTTTACCGTGGCGCTTTCCACGGCGCTTACGGTTTTCCTTCTTATGAAGCGCGGACTCGTGGTTTCTGTTTCGCAGGCCATAGTCGGCGCCATAATCGGATGGAACCTTTTCACTTCTTCGCCGACCGATTATAAGTCGCTCGCCGCAATTATAATATCCTGGATACTTAATCCGTTTCTCGCGGGCCTTTTTTCTTTCGGATTTTATTATCTGCTCATGCAGTACCTGAAAAGGTCGAAGACGCATCTTCTTGAAATAGATTATTTCATGAAAGCGTTCGCGATTTTTGTTATCGCTTTCGGAGCGTACAGTCTCGGAGCTAACAACATCGCTAAAGTCGTCGGAGTTTTCATGACTTCGTCGCCGTTCAAGGATATTCCCCTTACCGCCGATCTTGTCATATCGCCGGCGCAGCAGCTGTTCTTCATCGGCGCTCTTTCAATCGTCACGGGAATAATAACGTATTCAAAGAACACGACGGAAACCGTCGGCACGAAGATATTCAAGCTAACGCCGACTTCGTCGCTCGCATCCATTCTCGGAGCGTCGACCGTTCTGTTCCTTTTTTCTTCCACATCCGTGGAGAAACTTCTTAACAGCCTCGGCCTTCCGTCGTTTCCGCTTGTTCCCGTTTCAATAACACAGGCGATAGTCGGCGCCGTGATAGGAATCGGCTTCGCGAAGGGCGGCCGTTACATAAATTACAGGATTCTCGGAAAGATAGGCGCAGGCTGGGTTATAACCCCGCTTGCTTCCGGAATAATATGCCTTGTTCTTCTCTTCATAATGCAGAACGTTTTCAACCGCGAGGTTTACACTGCGCTGAAGTACGAAATAAACAAGCCGGTACTGAGGCAGATAGAAAAATGGGGCGTGCCCACCGGAAACTTCACGAACATCAAGGACACTACGTTTGAAAGCCAGCAGGAATTCCGCGGATTCCTGACGGAGCTCGGATACGATAAGGAAGAATACAT
>CAIKZJ010000381.1 GCA_903831845.1 uncultured Ignavibacteriota bacterium | reverse complement strand
TCGCCCCTGCGCTCCACTTCAAGCTTAATGCCGCAAGCGAATAGAACGCATCTCGCGAAAGACTTATAGGCGATGTAGGGACCGATTCCTTCCCAAATGTAGTTAAATGGGGTGAGTATGATAGAGAGCGTTGCGAAAACACCGCCGGCCAGAACGATAAAAGCCAGTCTGATGTAGTTTATCAAATCTCTTTAATCAATTATCATTTTTACTTTGTCATTCCCGCGAACCCGCGAAGCAGCTCGCTCTTTAAAGCGGGAATCTAAAACAATATGGTTTATTAAGAAAAATCCGTCTGAAAACGCAAACACATAATAAGCACCCAAGTTCTGATCCCCGCCAAAATCATGCGGGAATGACAAGAAAGTACAATCCCTACTTCACAATCTCAAACCCGCGCATCAATTGCCCCTGCCTTCAGGCAGGGGACAGCGAAAATCCAAGAACAAGGGCTTCAGCCCAAATATTATTTCCTGGTTACTATGCTCCGGCGTAGTAACCGCAAAAACTATTTCACAATCTTCGATATCGCCTTAAACATTTCCGTTCCTGACACCTCCAGCAATTCAAACAGAATCGACTCATACGTAGAAATGATAGCGCCTTCCTGTCTCATTCTTTCGACAGCGATCCTCTTGTCATTCGGGTTGCGTGACGAAACGCAATCCTCTATAAGCACAGGCTGGTAGCCCATCGAGAGCAAGTCGATAGTCGTCTGCAGGACGCAAACGTGCGACTCGATGCCGCATATAATGATATTCTTCCTGTCCGCATTCTTCATCACCGAACACACCTCGTCGGAGCCGCAGCAGGAGAACGAACCCTTTTCTATGTGGGCATAGTCGCCGAGCGCCTCCTGAACGGGTTTGATAGTATTGCCAAGACCTTTTGAATACTGTTCCGTAACGATAATCGGTACTTGCAGGACCTTCAGTCCCTGAATAAGCCTTACAGTATTTTTAGTCAGGTTCTCGTTATCGTGAATAAACGGGTACAATCTTTCCTGAATGTCAATAATGATACCCGCGGTATTTTCTCTCTTGATTCGCATACAGATAATTGAAAGTGTAACTTAGAATTGGCTTTAAGATACTGAAATTATAGGAGAAATACTTTGAAAAAAGTAAGGAATTTTAGGAGAATCAAGAATCAAGAAGCAAGTTGAGAGCAAGAGCATTCTGCCACGGATTGACACGAATTACACGGATTGAGAGCAAGAGCGGTTCACAAAGGACACAAAGAAGAGCAAGAGATAATATATGTGCTTTTCCGCCACGGATCATCACTGATTCCACGGATTAAGATCAAGAGCTCATAGAACGAAATGTCCCCCGAAGCCTGTCCCGAGAACTCGGGAGAGGGGGTGCCCCGATGACTTCGGGACGGGGGAGAGCGGTAAAAGCTCCAAAAATCTAAAATTGACCATCGGTGCAGATGAGGGACAGAGAATAATATGATAGGGAGCATATCACAACGTATCAATGATTTTAACTTTTTTTTGTGAATATTGCACTAACATATTGAGAAAACAGAAAACGGAAAAATTTTTTGTGAAAACATATCATAATGTTTCTTTTTAAAATAAAAAAATTATCCTTGCATTTAAACATAGAAATAGTTAAATATGTAAATATATAATAAGTATTTTTGAATAATTATTATAACTT
>CAIKZJ010000380.1 GCA_903831845.1 uncultured Ignavibacteriota bacterium | reverse complement strand
GATTGATTTTCCGATTTTGCATAAATTCATATTAATGGATAATTATGTGTGCGTTGCAGGCGGAATAAACGCCGATATAAAGGGTATATCCGCCGGACTTACCGAAGATTCACATCAGGGTAAAATTATAATTACCGGAGGCGGCGTCGCAAGGAATGTATCGGAAAATCTTGCAAGGCTTAGTCTGAACGTCCACCTGTTCGGATGCGTCGGCAGCGATGAATTCGGCCGAAAGGTATTGGAGTCAGCTTCATGCGCAGGCGTGCACACAGACAAAGTCCTTGTATCGGAAAGAGCCGGAACGGGCATTTATCTTTCCGTTTCCGACACAACCGGGAAACTGAAATATGCGGTGAACGACATGAAAGGCGCGCTTGCAGAAATAAACAGCGCATATATAAACGAGCACAGGAATTTTCTCGCCGGCAGCAGTCTGATTTTCGCGGATACAAACCTGGACACGGTTGTTCTGAATATGCTTATAGAAATCGCTAACGGCAACGGCATACCGTTCTTCATAGATACTGTATCGGCTTCAAAAGCGGAAAGAGCGGGAGAACTCAAAGGCATTACAGATTACCTTTCTGTCAACTCGCAGGAATTCGAGGTCCTGTCAGGTCTTTACGCGGGAAAAAACGGAGACAGCGGGATAAATCCTGAAACGACGAAGAATATAATACTCCGTAAGGGCGCGGAGGGCGCGCTGCTCATAAGCGGAAAAGAAATAATGCGCGTGGAAGCGGAGCATGCGGGAGTAGTTGAGCCGAACGGAGCGGGAGACGCGTTTAACGCCGGGTTCATATACGCGCTCATGGCAGGAAAGAAAAAAGAAGCTGCCCTTGAATACGGAGTCGCCGCTTCGCGTTTCGCGCTTGAATCCGAATCGTCGGCAGGAAGCGGAATGAACAGGGAAAAACTTGAAAACAGAATAAAGAGCAACATAAAATAAACAGATGTCTTTAAGAGATTACATCAATATTTCGAAAGAGGTCCGTGCGGCCGTGACCGGAAACAGTCCGGTAGTCGCGCTTGAATCCACGATAATTTCACACGGCATGCCGTATCCGCGAAATCTTGAAACGGCTTTACTTCTGGAAAACACCGTAAGGGAAAACGGGGCGGTGCCGGCTACGATAGCTGTAATAAACGGCACGATAAAAGTCGGCCTGGAAAAATCCGATATAGAGTTTCTTTCAAAGTCGAAAGAGATTTTCAAGGCGTCAAGAAGGGATTTACCTGTAATCGTTTCAAAGAAGCTTAACGCGGCCACCACGGTGTCGGCAACCATGATATGCGCGGGACTGGCATCGCTGAAAATTTTCGCAACGGGCGGTATAGGCGGAGTGCACAGGGGAGCGTCAAAGACATACGACATATCGGCTGACCTGACGGAACTTTCAAAAACAAACATCGCAGTTGTATCGGCAGGAGTGAAATCGATACTGGACATAGGTCTCACGCTGGAATACCTTGAGACACTCGGAGTTCCGGTAATCGGCTACAGAACGGACGAGTTCCCGGCATTCTTCACGAGGGAATCGGGCTTCAGGGTAAATCACAGGATTGACACACCCGAAGAAATCGCCGACATTATAAAGACAAAATGGGATATGGGCCTTAACGGCGGGATTCTCATAGCGAATCCGGTACCGGAGGAAAACTCCATGGACAACGAAGAAATACAGTCTGCTATCAACTCGGCGCTTAAAAAAGCAGACGAGAAAGGAATCAGAGGAAAGGAGATAACGCCTTTCCTTCTTGCCGAGGTAAACAGCATTACCGAAGGCAGAAGCCTTGAATCAAACGTAAAGCTTGTAACAAACAACGCGAAACTCGCATCTGAAATCGCGATAAAATTATATTAACCAACAAATATTGTATGAAAAAACTTTCAGCGTTACTGATCATTGT
>CAIKZJ010000379.1 GCA_903831845.1 uncultured Ignavibacteriota bacterium | reverse complement strand
GTTTTCCTGCGCGCGCTCTATCCTGATTCCGAGCGTCTTTACTCCGCGCAGTACCATGAACGCCTGTGACGGGTCCATGTTGCAGCCGAGCGATATCATCATCGGTCTGATTTTCTTGTAAAGTTCTTCCGTCTTCGTTATTATTATTCCCGCGACTATGTCAGCGTGACCGTTTATGAACTTCGTCATCGAATGAAACACCACGTCGGCGCCGTATTCAAAGGGCCTCTGCAGATACGGTGACGAAAATGTGTTGTCGACTACAAGCAGGAGGTTGTGCTCCTTTGCAATCTTCGAGCATTCCTTTAAATCGGTTATGTCCAGCGTGGGATTCGCGGGACTTTCTATGTATAAAATTTTTGTGTTTGGTTTTATCGCTTTTCTGATGTTGTCGATGTTTGTCGAATCCACCCATGTCGATTCCACTCCGAACCTCGACCAGTGGTCTTCCATCACGCCTCTTGAAGGACCGTAAACAGCTGCCGTGCCGACCATGTGCGCGCCCTTTTCAAGCAGTGCCATGTATATCGTGTTCACTGCGCCCATTCCGGAGCCGACCGCAATCGCGCCGAATCCGCCTTCAAGCGCTGTGATGTTGTCTTCAAGCGCCTTTATCGTCGGGTTGCCGAGTCTTGTGTAAATGAAACCCTTCGATTCGCCGAGAAAACATTTTTCGCCCTCTTCAGCTGTCTCGAACGCGAATGTTGATGTTTGATAAATGGGGACGTTGACGGACTTGAACCCGTCGTGTATCATACCGCCGTGGATTAACTTCGAATTGAAACTTAATTTTTTTGAATCCATGATTATAGTTAAATTTTTACAATGTTATAAATGAGGTTATATCAGTTTTTTCGCGTTCAGTATTTTGTCTATCATCTCGCGCACCGCGCCTTCGCCCCCGTCGCGCTTGCAGACGTAGTGAACGTTTTTCTTCACTTCGTCTATTCCGTTGTTCGGGCAGCAGGAGAATCCGACTTTTTTCAAAAGGGGAATGTCGAATTCGTCGTCGCCAATGTACGCGAAACTTTCGTCTTTAAGTTTGTACTTCTTCTTTAACTGCTCGTACGGCACGAGTTTGTCGTCGACGTTCTCGAAGAGATAATGGATTTTCAGTTTTTCAGTACGAGTCTTGTTGACCTTTGAACTCCTTCCGCTGATGACCGCGAACTTCAGCCCGAGTTCCCCGCCGCGCACCAGTCCGAATCCGTCGTGCGTGTGGAACATTTTTATTTCCTCGCCGCCAGTCGTGTATATTATATGACCGGTCGAAAGGCAGCCGTCGAGGTCCATCAGTACAAATTCGATTTTCTTTAAATCGGGTTTTTTCATTTTATCCTTTATTGAATGAAGGGCAGATGTCGGAAAGGAAACATTCGCCGCATTTGGGTTTCTTCGCCTGGCATACGAGCCTGCCGTGCTCGCCGATTCTCATCGAAAAATAAAACTGTTCTTTCGGCGGGACGATTTCCTTTAATTCCATTTCTATCTTTTCAGGGTTGTCGTTCTCAATAAGCCCAAGACGCGCCGAAACCCTCTTCAGGTGCGTGTCAACAATAATTACGTCTTCTTTGCCGAAACAGTTTCCGAGAACAACCGAAGCGGATTTTCTTCCGACGCCCGGAAGTTCGGTCAGCGATTCCATGTCGCCCGGCACTTTTCCCTTGTGCTTCTCTTCGAGTTTTTCGCAAAGAGCGATTATGCTCTTTGTCTTGTTGTTGTAAAAGTTAATTGTTTTTATCGAATCCCTGAATTTCTCCGTGCCGTCTTTCAGTATGTCCTTCGGTGATTTGTATTTTGTCTTGTAGAGCGGCGTCATTGTCTTGTTAACGCTCACGTCCGTGCACTGCGCCGCCAGAACCGTCGAGACGATAAGTTCGAACGGGTTCTTGAAATCGAGATGGCATTTTGCGTCGGGATAATTTTCGGCAAGCCGTTTTATTATTACCTTTACCCTTTTTGCGAGTTCGTCTTTGCCCATTATCTGATGAAATAGTTTAGCATTTTATAAACGAGTTTCGCCGCGAGAAAATCGGGATACGTGTATCCCTTCTGCGGAGCAAGTTCAACGAGGTCGAAACCGACGACTTTTCTTTTCTGTCCGAGTTTCTTCAGAAGCGTCATTGTTTCTTCCCAGTAGAAACCGAGCGGCTCGGGAGTGCCCGTAGAAGGCATTACAGACGGGTCGAAATAATCTATGTCGAAAGTTACATAAACATTCTTCTTCAGCCCGGCGATTACCTTATCCATCCAGTTCTTTCCGTGAAGTCCGTTCCTTATCGCGTATGCGTAATAGGTTTTAATCTTGTTCTTCTTTATGAATTTGCTTTCATCGATACACTGCGCCCTGATGCCCACCTGCGTTATGTCTTTCGTAAATTCCGCTACTCTTGAGCAGAAACACGCGTGCGAGTATTTTGTGCCTTCGTATTCGTCGCGCAGATCTGAGTGCGCGTCGAAATGAAGTATTGATAAATCCTTGTAAGAATCGAAGTGCGCCTTGATTGGCGCGGTCGATATCGTGTGTTCGCCACCGAGAGTCACAACGAACTTTCCGTTGTCAATGTGTTTCTTTACGTTCTTATAAATAAAATCGATAGCCGGTTTTCCTTTGAGGTCTTTCATTTTCAGGGATGGAAGCGAAGCGATTCCTTTTTCGAAACAGAATTCCCTGTCGAGTTCCTCGTCGTAAAACTCAACGTAATGTGAAGCTTTGTAAATTGCCTCCGGCGCCTTTCCCGTTCCCTTGCCGTATGAGGTGGTCGCCTCGTAAGGCACTGGCAGTATGGCGACAGCGGAGTCCTTGTAGTTCGAGTACTCGTCCTCTATCGCGAGAAAGTTCTTATTTATGTCGAGCGTTTTTATCATTGGCTTATGTATTCTTCGGCGTTAAACAATTCCTTTAAAACTTTTATAACGGGGTTCTCACCCGCGGGCGCCGTGTCCGCGGACGGGACGAAATGCTCTCCCGCTTCATAGGTCACTTCAGGGATTTTTTTTTTAATGCTTCCAGTCCGGAAATGAGTTCTGAAATGTCCACGACCTCTTTGTTTATCCTGCAGAGTT
>CAIKZJ010000378.1 GCA_903831845.1 uncultured Ignavibacteriota bacterium | reverse complement strand
TTTGTATGTAGCGAGCGGTTTCACCTGGTTTTCCGAATGTTTGCCAGTGAGCAGGCTGAATCTGTACATATGCACGGGGCACAGCACTTCCTTTCCGGATATTATGCCGAGATGCATTTTAGGAGTATGGTTATGCGGGCAGATATTATCGACTGCGTATATTTTTTCATTCACGAAAAATATCGCGGCCTCTCCGCCGTTATCGGCGGTGAAAAGCATCCTGCCTTTTTCTTTAAGTTCGGAAAGCGAGCAGGCCCGCACGAATTCAGTTTGTCCGTTCGTATTCATCTGCAACCTGGTTGACGGTTTTCGTATTTTCGAACAACGACAAAATCTTACTAAGAACTTCCTCGACCACCGCGTCGGGGCAGGAAGCGCCGCTGGTAAGGATTATGCGCACCTTGTCTTTTTTTGGTATGAAATTATTCGTTTCAGTTTCTGTTCCTTTATGTATGTCGTAGTGTTTTATCGAAGCGTAGTCAGTAATCTTATCCGCGGTGGAGATAAAATATGTCGGCAGGGATTCTTCGCAGAGTTCGACAATGTGAGAAGTGTTCGAACTGTTATACCCGCCGACAACGACTGCTATGTCCGCGTTCTGTTCGAGCAGGGAGAGAGTAGCGCGCTGGTTATCATGCGTTGCGTAACAAAGAGTGTCGCGCGTATCGGCGAAATGCTCTTTTATGTTTTCGCCGCCGAATTTTTTAATCATTACTTCCTTAAGGTATTCCGCAATCGCTTCCGTTTCGGTAGCGAGCATTGTTGTCTGGTTAACGACGCCGACCTTATCGAGATGCACGGAGCAGTCAAAATTCTGCGAAATCTTATCGCCGAAATATTTCAGGAATTCATCCCTCGGAATTTCGCCGAGAATGCATCTGCCGAGTATCCGGGCTTCATCGATATTTCTGACGATGACAGTCGGAGCGTTTTCCTTGCTGTGCGAAAAAGTAGCCCGCGTTTCCTCGTGTTTCTGTTTGCCGTGCACGATTACTGTGAACCCGCTTTTGCCGAGGTTAGCGGCGCGGTTCCAGACTTTTTCAACGAACGGGCAGGTAGTGTCATATTTCTGAATCGAAATTCCCGACGCATTCAGTTCATTCTGTATTTCGACTGTTGTTCCGAAAGCGGGAATTATTACAATATCGTCTTTATGAAGTTCGCTTCTGCTTATAATCTGATTTCCCTGCGTATCGCAGATGAATCTTACTCCGCGGTCGAGCAGGTCGCCGTTGACTTCGGGGTTATGAATCATCTCGCTCAGAAGAAAAATCCTCTTGCCGGGATTTTCCTCTATCGCTTTGTACGAAATCTCGATAGCGTTTTCCACGCCGTAGCAGAAACCGAAATGCCGCGCTATCAGGAAAACAACCGGACCGAAATCGAGCACGGTAGGGGAATAATCCTTCTTGCGCGGATCGGATTTTTCCCGTATCCGCTTTATGCGCGAGATGATGCTGCTTCTGTATATTAAGGGAATATCAAATTTTTTCATTGTCTAATATAATTATTCAAATGCAGAAATTCCTGTTACATCTTCGCCGAGAATGAGCGTATGCATTTCATGCGTGCCTTCGTATGTTTTAACGGACTCGATATTGTTAAGGTGTCTCATAATCGGATACTCGTCGAGAATTCCGTTGGCGCCGAGCATTTCGCGGGCCATGGACGCGATGTTCTTCGCGATTTCGCAGTTGTTTCTTTTAGCCATCGAAACGTGCTGCGGTCGCATGGTGCCGTTATCCTTCATCTGCGCGAGGCGGTAATTAAGCTGCTGCGCTTTTGTAATTTCAGTGAGCATATACGCGAGTTTTTCCTGTGTTATCTGGAAAGACGCGATGGGCTTGCCGAACTGGATTCTTGAAAGCGAATAATCGAGGGCGGTATGGTAGCAGTGCATTGCAAGTCCCGTGACGCCCCATGCGATTCCGTAACGCGCCTGAGTCAGGCACATCAGCGGTGATTTCAGTCCGCCGCTGTTCGGTAGAATATTTTCTTCGGGAATCAGGCAGTCTTCGAAGACGAGTTCTGAAGTAACTGAAGCGCGCAGCGAGAGTTTGCCTTTTGTTTCGGGAGCGGAAAATCCTTTTGTGCCTTTTTCTACGAGGAAGCCGCGGACTCTGCCGTCGAGTTTTGCCCAGACGACAGCGACGTCGGCGATAGTGCCGTTAGTAATCCACATCTTCGCGCCGTTGAGGAGGTAGCCGCCGTCGACTTTTTCGGCTTTTGTTATCATGCCGCCCGGGTTGCTGCCGAAGTCAGGCTCTGTAAGTCCGAAGCATCCGATTTTTTCAGCGGCGGCGAGTTTCGGGAGCCAGTATTTTTTCTGCTCTTCGCTGCCGAATGTATATATGGGATACATCACGAGCCCGGACTGGACTGAGGCGAAGCTGCGGATGCCGCTGTCGCCGCGCTCAAGTTCCTGCATTATGAGCCCGTACGCAACGTTGTTTATTCCCATTCCGCCGTATTCGGGCGGGAGCGTCGGGCCGAAGATTCCGAGTTCTGCCATTTTCGGTATCAGCTCTTTCGGGAATTTCATTTCCTGGTTGTATTTTTCTATAACAGGTATAACTTCGTTCGATACGAAGTCCCTGACGGTATCGCGAATCGCTTTTTCCTCTTCGGTGAAGAGGTCATCGAGCTGGTAATAATCCACGCCCTGGTATCCTGAGTTGCTCATAATGTTTAGTTTTTTCTTTCTAGATATTCTAAATTCGAATTACTGGTTTTAACTTTTACTCTGATTCCTGTTTTAAGGTATTTAACTTCTTTGACTTCCGTTTTCTTATAGATTTCGCTTAACCCTTTATAATCGTGCGGTTTAAGCTTTATGACTGTTTCCGAGTCTTCGGCAGTGAGCGCTTCTTTAATTTTCTTAAGCAATGCGGAAATATTAACTCCTTTGCGCGCGGAAATGAAAACGCCGTTTTTATGCTTCTGCTTCAGGCCTGCGATTACGTCTTTGTTTTTAATGCTGTCGACCTTATTGAAGACCTCGATTATACGGTCATGTTTCACGCCTATCTCGTCGAGTGTATCCTTTACGACGGAGACCTGCTCCTCGAAATTCGGGTTCGAGGCGTCGATAACGTGAAGAAGCACGTCAGACTCGACGACTTCGGACAGAGTCGATTTGAAAGATTCGATAAGGTTATGCGGCAGGTTCTTAATAAATCCGACGGTATCGGAAATAAGAACCTTCTTCGGGAATCTCGAGATTATTTCCTCGTCGTCGAATTTTTTAATACCTAGAACGCGTGTCGAGGTATCGAGAGTCGCGAAAAGTTTATCTTCTACATAAACATCCGAATCCGTGAGAAGGTTAAGAAGTGTCGACTTTCCGACGTTCGTATAACCGACGAGGGAGAGCCGGAAGAAATTTTTTCTTTCTAAAGCCTGTGTAGCGCGCTGTATGTTTATCCTGCTTAGTTTTTCTTTAAGGACGGAAATCCGTTTTTTAATTAGCCTTCTGTCCGTTTCGATCTGTGTTTCGCCCGGCCCTTTTGTGCCTATGCCGCCGTACTGTTTTGAAAGATGCGTCCACTGGCGCGTAAGCCGCGGCAGCGAATACTCAAGCTGGGCGAGTTCGACCTGGAGTTTTGCCTGGGCGGTTCGGGCATTGCCTGCGAATATATCGAGAATAAGGTTCGACTTGTCTATAATCTTGCATTTTATTTCGTTTTCCAGATTACGGAGTTGTGTATAAGAAAGTTCGTTCTCGAAAATGACGAGCGAAACGGAATTCTCCTCCACGAATTCCGCTATTTCGGTAACTTTGCCTTTTCCGATCATAGTTCTGGAATCGAAATTATCGCTGAACTGGTAGAATGATTTAACGACTTCGGCTCCCGCGGTTTCCGCGAGCGATTTCAATTCATCGAGCGACTGGACGTGGCCGAACGAGCTTTTCCCTTCTTTGAGTGAAAAGTAGACCAGCACGGCTTTTTCGAGTTCCTTACGGGTTTCTATCAATAAAAATTCTCCTTTGTGAAAAATATCAAATCGGGGCAAGAGAAAAAATCCTAAACATTTAGCATTTAACATTTAGCAGTTAGCAATCAGAGCGGAAGCTGTGATTTATAGTTAAAATAAGGGGTTTTTACTTGTGGTTTCAGGATTGGAAAACGGAGTCTTTTTTCAGCGCGTTTTTAAGCATTTTTTGGTACTCATCGGTGGAGATTTCTACGGCGCCGAACGATTTAAACAACGGAGTGGACATTTGAATATCGAACAGACGGAAATTATTTTTAAGAAGTAGTTCGTGGAGGAAGACCACGCATACTTTTGAGGCGTTAGGTACTTTAAAGAACATTGATTCACCGAAAAACGCCGATTTCAGGGCAACTCCGTAGAGTCCGCCGGCCAGTTTACCGTCATAATACGCTTCTACAGAATGGGCAAAACCTTTGTTATGGAGGTCAGAATAGAGCGAGATTATTTCGGGTGTAATCCATGTTTCGCCATGAGATTCCGAGCAGTTTCTTATAACGGCCCTGAAGTTTTTATCCGTTTTTATCTCAAATCTGCCGTTATTAATCACCTGTTTCAGCGAACGTGGAATTTTAATAGCGTCTTTTTTAAGGGGGACTATGCACCGCGGTTCATGGTCGAACCAGTTTATTGTGCCGTCTTCGTCACCCATCGGAAAATAGCCGCGGGAGTACGCGTAAAGCACGTCATTAAACGAGATTGAGTCCGGATTAAAAGTAGTTCCGAGATAATTATAGGGCATAGTGAAAAATAATCAAAAATAAAGAAACGGCAAGTGTAAAATTTCATTATCTTTACTATTTACAATAACGTAGGATATGCATATTTTTACTGAAATAGATACTTTAACAAACTAAATTTCCGGAGATTTAAAATGAAAAAAATCTTAACAGTTTTATTTTTACTTATCGCAGGAATAAGTTACGGTCAGACATGGACGTACGTCAGTGCATTACCGTCACCTAATCCTCCGATAAACTCGCTATATGCGGTGAATTCAAACGTTATCTGGGTAGCGTGCGATGCATCAGGCGGCGTGGCAAGAGTTTACAAGACAACGAACGGCGGAACGAACTGGCTTCTGAGGAACACAGGTATTCCGACGACACAGAACGGTTACGGAATTTTCGCATTTGACACAACAACGGCATTTGTCGGCACAACAGCCGGAACGCTTTATAAGACAACAAACGGCGGAATGAGCTGGACCTCGGTGCTTGCGGTATCGGGTTCGTTCACAAACGGCGTTTACATGTTCAACACGAACTACGGAATATATTACGGTGACCCGACAGGTAACGGAGTTCCTTATCAGTTAAGGATAACCACTGACGGCGGTAACACATGGGTTATCTCCCCGACAGCTCCGACAGCGTCGAACGAATTCGGCGTTATCAACGCATGGGACTGGACAGACTCGGCTCACGTATGGGTCGGTTCAGCGAACACCATAGCGAATTCAACTTCAGCAAAAGTATACAAGACTTCAGCCGGATATTACACGGGTCCGTGGTCATCCGCGACAGTTCCCGGTACAGGCGGATCAAGCGGCTGCTACTACCAGGCTGTAGCTTTCATAAACAACACCAGCGGCATGGTCGGTTCGAGCGGCGGCGACATCAAAAAGACCACAGACGGCGGAGCGACATACACAGCTGTAACTCCTCCTTCGGGACTTACAACATTTGCGGTGATTAATATGAATGCGGTGAAGACCGACGGCACGATCAGAATGTGCATACAGGGCGACACCACACGCGTATTCAAGACCACAAACCTCGGCACAACCTGGGTAAGAGAAGCGCTTCCGTTACAGGCGACGCTTGGACAGGTACAGCACATGCAGTTCATTAACGCGAGTCTCGGATTCGCCGGATTAGGCGGAACAGGACTTACCGGCGGACTTATAAAGTACACAGGTCCCGGAGCGGTCGGCAACGAAACCGGAATAGTACCGGCGGAATTCAGACTGGAACAGAATTATCCGAATCCGTTCAACCCGTCAACGGCGATCAGATTCTCGATAGTAAAATCGGGATTTGTAACGCTTAAGATTTACAATTCACTCGGTAAAGAAGTAGCCACCGTATTAAGCGAGAACATGCCCGCGGGCAATCACGAAGTAACTTACAACGCTTCAGATCTTAACAGCGGAATATACTTCTACAAGCTTAGTTCGAACGGAATGACGGAAACGAAGAAGATGATGCTTGTAAAGTAATATCTTTTTTATAATTGGAATTTTTTTGCGAGGCTGGGTTGAGGGAAAAATCAAACAGCCTCGTTTTTAATATAAACAACATGAAGTATTACAAATTATTCATACTGGCAGTCCTTCTTGCGGCCGTTTCGCTGACGGGGTTTGTGGACGTTTATACTCCCAAGTATAAAATGGCAAACGACGTCGTAATACAGAGAAACGACGGAGCGCTGTATTTAAAGGGCTTCATAAACATCAAGTTCAAGAACGATGTTCAGGGATTTTCGTCGAAGAATTTCAACATTTCGAATGTCGATAATTCACTTTCCAAATATTCGGTAACGAAGATAGTACAGAGGCATCCGCTTAAACAGAACGTCGCGAAGAGAATGTATGGCGACGACAAGCTCGCGAGAATATTTTCTGTGGCATATTCTTCGGACATAGATCCTTCGGAACTTGCGGAGAAGATATACAGCGAGAACAAGGAAGTGATAGACTGGGCCGAGCCGGATTTCGTTTACGTTTCTGATTTCACCCCGAACGATCCTTCTGTCGGAAGCCAGTATCACATTTCAAAAATCGCGGCCTATACGGCATGGGATATAACGCAGGGCGACACAAACGTGGTTATCGGAATGGTTGACACCGGAAGCGATCTTGACCATCCCGACCTTGCGGCAAACATAAAATACAATTACGCGGAGAATCCGACAAACTTATACGACGACGACAACAACGGTTACGTTGACGACTGGCGCGGATGGGATTTCGCGGGTCCGGATTATCACAACCTCACCGAGGACAACAATCCGAACATAACGACATCGTACTGCGACCACGGCTCGCATACATCGGGCTGCGCATCGCAGGTAACCAACAACGGCGTCGGCGGAGCGGGAATCGGTTTCAAGTGCAAACTTCTGATATGCAAGCACGGAGCCGACAACGACAATACCGGAAGCGGTTCATCTTACCTTTACAGGACGGACATGGGGCTTGTATACGCTTATCAGAACGGCGTAAAAGTAATCAACTGCAGTTTCGGCGGAACGACTCCGAGCGCTTACACGCAGCTCGTTGTCGAGAACGCTTGGGCGGCAGGCGTGGTTATAGTGGCCTCGGCCGGCAACGACGGAGCGAATGTCGCGAGATATCCCGCTTCTTACAATCACGTAATTTCAGTTGCATCGACTACCTCGGGCGACATCAAATCCTGGTTCTCAAATTACCATTCGACAGTCGACGTATGCGCGCCGGGTTCAAGCATTTACAGCACGCTTTGGAACAATACGTACGCGTCATGGGACGGCACATCGATGTCGGCGCCTATCTGCGCCGGCACGGTTGCGCTGATATTCTCGAAATATCCGACATACACGCCCGATCAGGTGGTTGCAAGGCTGCTGAACGGGTGCGACAATATTTATAACCTGAATCCCGGATACGTAGGACTTCTCGGATCGGGGAGAATCAACGCATACAAATCTGTAATGCCATTGACTTCAGTAAGCGAAAACGGAAGCGGAATGCCCTCGAATTACAATCTGGGACAGAACTACCCGAATCCGTTCAATCCTTCAACGAAGATAAATTTCGCGGTTCCGAAAACATCGAAAGTAAACATTTCGGTTTACGACATAACGGGCCGCAAGGTTGAAACGCTTGTGGACGAAGTGAAGACGGCTGGAAATTATACTGCGAATTTCAACGCGATGCTTCTTTCGAGCGGAACTTACTTCTACAGGATAACAGCGGACGGATATTCGGACGTGAGGAAGATGATGGTGCTGAAATAAATTTTAAAATTCTTGATTTTAAATAAGCCGGGCGACTGTCCGGCTTTTTTTATTACTGGTGATTGATTTACATTTGCGGATTCCGGCTGCTGATTTTATTGTCTATTTGCCTTTTAATCTGGCTGAAGATATCAGGGTGTTTTTTCTCCAGCCTGAAGTATAGTTTGTCTGATATGCTTTTTAATCGACGATTTTCACTTTGCTCGGCTGTAAATGACAGGAAAGTAAAGTAGGAGAGCATGTTTTCTTTATTACCGTCATATATACGGTTGGAAAAAGATTCAAAGTCATTTCCGTATTTATTAACTACTTTGCGCTCGTCGTGATATGCAGAATCCTCAAGTATATGAGCGCAGGTTCTGAATAATGAAATAAGCGTATTCAGTTCATCATCACCCTGAAATATTTTACTCCTTGTTTTCAGTATCCATTTAATTTTCAGATAGATCTCGTTAAAAAATTCAAAGTTCATTTTTTTCCCTTTGCAGAATTCAGACTCAAGCATGAACAGATACGATTCTAAAATGAAATAAATGGTTTGCCGCTTGTTGAAAACAGACAGCAGTTCGGTAATCAGGGCGTCAAGTTTTGCCGTTATGTCTATGTTTATATCTTTAACGATAATTGATTTCTTTGCAGAATCCCGTGCCGCGCTGTAGCCGTACAGGAAAATATTATTCAGGTAGTGAGTAAACTTCTTGTAATACAGCATTCTTACTGCGGATTTGTATCCCTTGACGATAATTTGGTGTGAATAATATTTTTCAGTGAAGCCGGACAGCAGTTCGCCCTGACCTGATACAGATCCGAGACAAAAAAACTGAAACAGTATCCGTTCTTTTACGGAGTCTTTAAGATTTATAGATTTAATACTGTCGTAAAGCTCCGTCATTTTACTCAGGCATTCAGTGAAGTTCAGCCGTCTCAGGTATAATTCAATCAGAACAATTGAAATGTTAAAGAATATTTCTTCCTGCCGCATTTTGTGCTTCTGCGCGTACAGCATGCCTTTTCTGTTAAAGCCGAGAGCTTTGTCGAACTGCATTAAATCCTGATATATTGAGCCGATATTCGCGGTCATCACGCAGACTAAATCCGGATTTTTAGTCTTTTTTGCTTCGAAGAGTATTTTTTTGCACAAAGAAATAATCCGGGGCAATGTGGTTTGTTTTTGTATATTGTAACCGAGTTTTTTTAAAAGGCAGTGGTCCAGGACAATGTTGACTTCCGATGTGAGAGAACTGTCGTGTTTCACGATATTTCTTTTAAGCAGATTGCGTCCCGATTGCTCTATTCTTTTATAAAAGATATTGAATTTGTAACGATTATTGAGATGATAATAGTAAAAACATAATTTCTCGTTGGATTTCAGCAATAAAATCTCGTCGTCAATATTCCTGATTTTTTTAGATTCGAGCGTTTTGCAAAGATTTATAAATTCATTTTTTGCCTCTCTTTTCATTCCGAATTCATTCATCAAAACAGCTCTGTCAAATTTTTGTTTTGTTTTATCGGGGTTATTCTTTGCTACCGCTTTCTTTTTGATTTCTTTCCAGTTAAAATGAAATTCTCTGAGTCCTTTCAGGATATAGTGTTTGTGGCAATACAGCATATTCCTGGAAATTCTTAATTCCGCGCATATTTTGTCTTCATCCCATTTTGTCATGTCGTCATTCGTAATACACTCGTTTATTATGTCGAACAAACGCACGTTTTTCTGATTGGATGAATTTTTTCTTTCAGAGCCTGTTACCGGACGGCTGAGGAGTTTCTGATGGTATTTCTTTCTTGTTGAGGGGTCTATTGCCGCGATTTCATAGAGGTATTTAAGAGTTGTGAATTTTACAACACCCCTGTTTGTTCTAAAATCCGGCATTTTTCGCAAAAAAGTTATCCAAGAAAATGCATTATTATAATTTGTAACTTATATCAATTGTGTTTAATTTGCAATACAATACACTTAATTCAATATTTAAAAATACGATGAATAATAAAAAATTCTATATTCTCTTCTTTTTCGTGAGTATTCTGTTTGGAAATTCTTCAGTATTGTTTTCCCAGTGGGTATGGCAAAATCCTTATCCGCAGAGTAATCATCTTTATGGTGTGCATTTTGCAAACGCTAATACGGGTGTGATGACAGGAAGTGTCGGGACAGTGGTGCGTACTACAAACGGCGGAGTAAACTGGGTGGTTTCGTACTTAGGAACATCCCAAAATGCGCTTAATGGTATTTCTTTCGTTGATGCGAACACCGGTTATGCTGTGGGTTCTTACGGCACTGCTTTTAAGACTACAAACTGCGGCGCAAACTGGATTGAGCTTACAACCGGGACAAGCGCTTCTTTAACGAGTGTTTATTTTATAAATGAAAATACAGGGACAGCAGTAAGTACAACTGGAATTTCGATTCTTACTACAAATGCCGGCGCAAACTGGACAGCGCACTCTATTACAAGTACAAGCGTCTCGATGCAGGATGTGTATTTTATAGATGCAAATACTGGATTTGCGGCAGCTGTGTATTCCAACTCAATTTATCGTACGACAAACGGCGGAATTAACTGGACGCCTGTTGTATATACTACAAACAGCAATTCGATGTTATTCGGTGTTACTTTTACCGATAGCGTGACAGGTGTGGCGGCCGGTTATACCGGCTCGACAAATTATATATACAAAACGACTAATGCGGGATTAAACTGGACGGGATTTCCAAGCGGCTCTTCGGCGACTTTTAATTGTGTACGGTTTGTAAATTCCCTGAAAGGATATGCGGTAGGCTCACAGGGCGCGGTTGTTCTGACAACCGACGGCGGGCTTACGTGGGCTGACAGGACGCCTATTACAACGGGAAACGGCTATACGGACATAAATTTTATTAACCCGGATTTATATTATATGGTAGGCGGTAACGGAATAATAGTCCATACAACAAACGGCGGCAGCAACTGGACGCAGATATCCACGTCAGTAATTTCGAATGATATAAATGCCGTATCGTTTGCCGGACAGAATTCGGGAACTGCCGTAGGGGTGTCGGGTAAAATTATCCGTACTACGAACGGCGGAAATACGTGGACTCTGCAAACGAGCGGTATTACTACGCAGATTATTGATGTTTATCAGGCAGACGCAAACACTTGCTACGGTGTGTACAGCGGGAAAGTTTTGAAAACTACAAACGGAGGAGCGAACTGGGCTACATTGACGGGAATAAACGTAACAAGTATTATGAGAGCGTTTGCCTCAGTTTATTTTGTCAACACCAATACGGGTTACGTCGCGGGCGGAAAAGGTTTGTTTATACGTACAACAGACGGCGGTAATTCCTGGGATACGACAAATAATTACTTTGCGCAGCAGGATTCCGTAAACCTGAAATGCGTGAGGTTCTATGACGCAAATACGGGTTATGTGTGCGGTACAAGCGGAAGAATATTCAAAACCACAAACGGCGGTGCAATCTGGAACAGCCTTACAAGCGTAACAACGAGTGGCCTTTACGGCATGGCGGTAATAAGCAGCGATGTAGTTTCGGTTGTCGGT
Source organism: uncultured Ignavibacteriota bacterium (assembly GCA_903831845.1). Taxonomy (GTDB): domain Bacteria; phylum Bacteroidota; class Ignavibacteria; order Tepidaquicellales; family Tepidaquicellaceae; genus CAIKZJ01. The sequence continues at coordinate 1,323 of CAIKZJ010000378.1, read as the reverse complement.
GAAAACGGCTTAATTATAACGACGACCAACGGCGGCGCAAACTGGTCACCGCAAACAAGCGGAACAACAAATATGCTGAGAAGCGTTTCGTTTGCAAATCAGTCAAAAGGTATTGCAGTGGGACTGTCCGGGACGGTTTTGTTAACAACTAACGGAGGTTTATACTGGATTTCTCAGCCGAAGTTTATAGCGAACAATATTAATACGGTATGCTTTATAGACACGAATTCCGCTGTCATAGCCGGTTATGCCGGGACGATATTAAAATACGGCACCACTGTAATCGGCATATCAAATTACTCTTCTGAGATTCCTTCGGATTATACGTTAATACAAAACTATCCGAATCCGTTCAACCCCGTTACAAAGATTCAATATGCAATTCCGAAAGAATCCAGAATAACATTAGCAGTATATGATATGCTCGGCCGCGAAATTACCAGACTTGTAAATAACGAAACAAAGAAAGCCGGGACATATACTGTTGAGTTCAACGCGGCTAACCTTTCATCAGGTGTGTACTATTATAGTATTCAATCCGGAAGTCATATTCTAACGAAGAAAATGGTTCTGATTAAATGACAAGTTTTCAGCAGTTATGTTTGAATAAAGAGAGATACAAAAAGGGGCGAAAGCCCCTTTTTTATAATTAGTAATTTGTAATTAATAATTAGTAATTGAATAGATCACTTCCCGCGAAAGTCCGGCTTCCTTTTTTCCTTGAACGAGTTTATTCCTTCCCTGTAATCTTCGCTGCAGTAGACTTTGCGGCGGAGCGATTCGATATGCTCGAAAGCGTTAGGGGTAATGGGATGAGCATTCGTGAGAATCCTGAATTGCTCCTTTATCACCTCGATTGAGAGAGGCGAGTTCTGCGCGATTTTCTTCGCGAGTTTATAGGTAAAGAGTTCGAGTTCGATCTCGTCGATTATGTGGTTAATGATTCCGAAATGCAGAGCGGTTTCAGCGTCGACAGGCGCGCCCGTGAAGAACATTTCTTTCGCGTGGCTGAGTCCGAGACGGTTTATGAAATGAAGTATACCGCTGGCGTTATACGGCACGCCTATCTTGGCCGGCGTTATCGCGAATGTGCAGGCAGGACTGCCTATTGCCATATCGCACGTGATGGCAAGGTCGCAGGCGCCCCCCCAGACGCTTCCTTCGACCATCGCTATGACAGGAGCGGGAAAGTTCTGTACGGCTGTTAGCATTTTCTCAAGCGGTTTCTCGCGGCCGAGCGGGTCGATTCCGTCGAGAGGCAGTTCGTCTATATCGTGCCCCGCCGACCAGACCTTCACGCCTTTCGCGGCGCGGATAATCACT
>CAIKZJ010000377.1 GCA_903831845.1 uncultured Ignavibacteriota bacterium | reverse complement strand
ATTTGATGCGTTCCAGGATGTCTCATAAGTACCTGGATTCATATTCTTATTTACGAGAGTTTCAATCTCTTTTCCTGCGATATTGTACACTGAAATTTTCACGAAAGAGGATTTCGGAATTTCGAATTTGATATTTGTGACAGGATTGAAGGGATTGGGGTAGTTCTGATGAAGCAGAAGCGAACCCGGGATTTCAGTACCCAGTTGTTTTATATATATCAAAGAAGTATCACCGAATATTATACCATTAACTTTGCAGCCTTTAAGCGATGACCCTCCGCCCCCGAAGCCGCCGCCGCCCCAGGAACCGCCGCCGACGCTGTGCAGACCGTATTTCTTTATGAACCTTCTTGTATCATCGTAACCGCTGTTTATCCCCTGATGATACATGTAAAAGGATTTTCTCGGCGTTGAATCATTAAAAATATAAACCATCGAAACACCGGTACATTTATATATATCGTAAAAATAGCAGTTTTTAACAGAGTCGCCGTTGAGGGCAGAAAGGCTGTCGACAAGTTTTTCATAATGATAATACACGCAGGAATTTGACGAATCGTATTTGTACAAACTTCCTGTGACGCTGTCAATCCTGTAATATCCGTTAGGCAAATCGGTATTGGAGCACGTGAAATGATAATACAGATGATTGTTAAATGATACGCTGTCGGTGATTCTGCAAACATCGACCCAGTAATGACTGTATCCCATTCCATAGACACCGCTGTTGTATACCCAGTAATTACCTACCCGCATAGGAAGGTATTTTACCGAATTTGTATCAATCGCAAAAGTAACAGATGTGTAAACAACAGTAAGAAAAAGAGCCGTTAGGATAACCTTCTGCATACTCATAATTTACGATTTTGATTTCGGGGAATTTATATGTTAATTTCAGAATAAAATAAACTAATGTCAACATATAAACATCATTGCATATAACTTTCAAAACAACATTTTAAAGGTTTTGGAGACTGTTGTTAAAAATTCACAATATTTTTTATATTTATACAAATCCGTGATTTAGGTATATTTATGAATGGAAAAATTTGAAAGATTACTTGTTACGGCGGCTTTGCCGTATGCAAACGGATATATACACCTCGGACACATCGCGGGAGCGTATCTCCCTGCCGACATTTACGTCAGATTCAAGAGATTATGCAAAGAGGACATTATTTTCATATGCGGCTCCGATGAACACGGAACAGCTATAGAAATTTCGGCGATGAAGGAAAAAGTAACACCAAAAGAGATTATCGACAGGTTTCACAACGCCAACAAGCAGGCATTCGCTGACCTTGGCATATCGTTCGACATTTATTCTAGAACATCGAACGATATACACCATAAGACTTCGCAGGAATTCTTCATGAACCTTTATAATAAGAACCTGCTTACAACGAAATCGGAAAAGCAGTTGTACTCGGAAAAGGACAAGAGGTTTCTCGCGGACAGGTTCGTGGAAGGCACCTGCCCGATTTGCGGGTATGAGGAAGCGCGCGGCGACCAGTGCGAAAATTGCGGAAGCAATCTTTCGCCTCTCGAACTGAAAAATCCTAAATCGAAAATATCAGGCGATACGCCCGTAGTTAAAGAATCCGTAAATTTCTTCTTCCCTCTCGAAAAATACCAGAAGGAACTCGAGAAATGGATTAAAACAAAGAAAGACTGGAAAGCGAACGTTAAGAATTACTGTCAGGGATGGTTCAAGACAGGACTGAAGGACAGAGCAATAACACGCGACCTCGACTGGGGCGTGAAGATTCCGCTTGAGGGCTACGAGAGCAAGGTGATTTACGTCTGGTTCGAAGCGCCGATAGGCTACATATCAGCGACGAAGGAATTGTTCGAAGCAAAAGGCACGCCAGATAAATGGGAAACATACTGGAAGGATAAGAAAACGAAACTTGTTCATTTCATAGGCAAGGATAACATAATTTTCCATGCGATAGTATTCCCGGCGATGATAATGGCGCATGGCGATTACATACTGCCGGAGAACGTGCCGGCTAACGAATTCCTTAATCTCGACGGAGGCAAACTTTCGAAGAGCAAGGGACACGGAATACTGGTAAAGGACGTTGTAAAGGCATTCAATCCCGACCTTATCCGTTATACGATAGCGGCTAACATGCCCGAAAACAAGGACGCGGATTTTTCGTGGGAAGATCTGCAGAACAAGAACAACAACGAACTCGCGGCCATTCTCGGAAATTTCATTAACAGGACAGTCGTGTTCGCGAAGAACAAATTCGACAACAAGGTTCCTGAACATAAAGGAAAAGAAAGACCGGAAGTTTTCAAATATATCGCGGAACAGAAGAAGGTTGTAGAAGACTGCATTAACAATTACAGGTTCAGGGACGCCCTTAACGAGATAATGAACATTGCAAGAGCGGCGAATAAATACTTCAATGACAGCGAGCCTTGGAAAGTGATTAAGGAAGACAAAGCAAAATGCGGAGAGATTATAAACGACTGTCTCGAAATCTGCCACACGCTGGCGATCGCGATTAATCCGGTTCTTCCGTACACTTCGGAAAAGATACTCGCAGTATTGAACAAAGACAATTCTGACATTATCTGGGAAAACATCGGCAAGCCGTGTCTGAAAGCAGGCAGCGCGCTCGGCGAGAACGCCATTCTCTTCCCGCAGCTGGAACTCGCCGCGGCGAAAGAAGAGGAGCCGAAGGAAGAAGACAATCTGATTACGATAGACGATTTCAAGAAAGTACAGTTAAGGACAGCCGTTGTACTTAAAGCCGAAAAAGTTGAGAAGAGCAAGAAACTCCTGAAACTCCGCGTGAAATGCGGCGGCAGGGAAAAGCAGATAGTAGCCGGCATTGCGGAGTTCTACACGCCCGAAGAAATGGTTGAAAGAAAGATAGTAATCGTCGACAATCTGAAGCCCGCGAAACTGATGGGACTTGAATCGCAGGGAATGCTTCTGGCGGCAAAGATCGACGGCAAACTAAAACTTGTGGGCATCGACGGCGACCTGCCAGACGGAGCCGACGTAAGCTAAAGCCATTGACGTACAAATTCGGAAATAAAGTTTACGACCTTTCAGCCCGCACATATGTGATGGGTATACTCAATATCACGCCCGATTCATTTTCCGACGGCGGTAAGTTTTTCAATACAAAACCAGACACGGACAAAATAATTTCCGCGGCGGTAAGGATGGAAAGAGACGGCGCGGATTTCATCGATATAGGCGGAGAATCCACAAGGCCCGGAGCCGAAACTGTTTCGCTTGACGAAGAACTTGAGAGAGTGATACCTGTCATACGCAAACTCACAAAGAACGTCGGCATTCCGGTGTCGATAGACACTTACAAGCATCAGGTAGCGGACGAAGCATTGAAAGCCGGGGCGGTAATAGTAAACGACATAAGCGGATTCCAGTTCGACGATAAAATCGCGGAAATAACGTCAAAGCACAACGCTTCCTGCATACTGATGCATATAAAGGGCGAGCCGAAGAACATGCAGGACAATCCTGTTTACGAAAATGTTATCGGGGAAATCACGGATTACCTGAAAAAGTCGGCCGCAATCGCCCGGGAAGCAGGAATCAGCCAGATTATTCTCGACCCCGGAATCGGATTCGGAAAAACATTCGAGCACAACATCGAAATAATTAAAAATCTCGGGCGGTTCAGGGATTTGGGTTATCCCCTGCTTCTTGGACTTTCGAGGAAGCGTTTCATAAACCAGATTTACGGTTCTGCGCCGTCCGAACGCCTTGAAGGCACTCTGGCTGCGAATGTCGCCGGCATACTCAACGGTGCGAACATTATTCGCGTGCACGATGTTTTAGAGAATAAGAGGGCGGCATTAACGGCAGATAAATTAAAATAATCAGGAAGTGGCAGAACGAAAGAAAAGACCCGAAAATTTTGAAGAAGTTGAACTCGATGTAGCAGGAATGGAATGCGTGAACTGCGCCAACAGCATCAAGACTTACCTCGAGAAACTCAACGGCATACACCACGTAAACGTCAACTTCACTTCGGAAGTAGCTTCGGTAGAATACGACCCAAAACTGATAGAAGTGAAGGAAATCGTTTCAGACATCAGGAAACTCGGATACGACGTTATAGAGGAAGAAGACGAAGACAAAATCGATGAGCAGAAGAAACGCATTCTCAAGACCGAAAGAAACAACATCATTTTTTCGTCGGTTCTGACAATTATCATAATGGCGATATCGATGAGCGGCCATCACGGATTTTACGACCTGAAGATTCCGCAGAACGCGGGATTTTCACTTCTGATTCTTTTTACTAGCATATCGGTTCTATGGAACGGGAAGAAATTCCTGACTGGCGCTTATCATGCCGCGAAGAATTTCACATCGGACATGAACACGCTGATAGCTATCGGCGTGCTTTCGTCGTATGTATACAGCACGATTATAGCGGTCAATCACATTTTCGGACTTAACATACACGCTCTAAGGAACTCACACGAGGTTTACTTCGAAACCGCCGCGATGATAATCTCTCTGATACTCATCGGAAATTATCTTGAATCGGTTTTAAAATCAAAGACGCAGACGTCAATAAAGAAACTCAAGGAACTGCAGGCGAAGTTCGTGAACATAATAAGAAACGGCGAGGAGATGTTCGTTCCTTTCAACAAGGTCAGGAAGAACGACACGGTAATTGTGAAATCGGGCGACAAGATACCCGTTGACGGACACATCACGGAAGGATTCTGCGTAATTGACGAAAGCGCGATGACGGGTGAAAGCATGCCTGTGGAGAAGAAGAAAGGCGACTCGCTTATAAGCGGAACGCTTATGAAGAACGGTTTCGTGAAAATGAGCGCGGAAAGAGTCGGCAAGGAAACCACGCTTTCGAGAATAATCTCGCTTGTGAAAGAAGCGTCAAATTCGAAACCGATGATACAGAGACTGGCGGACAAGATATCGGCTATTTTCGTACCTGTAGTCGTATCGATTGCAATCATAACATTTTTCATCTGGTACCTGGCAGTCGGAAAACCGTTTGACGAATCGCTGCTGTACGCGGTATCGGTGCTTGTAATTGCATGTCCGTGCGCGCTGGGGCTTGCCTCCCCTATGGCTGTTGTTATAGGCGTAGGGAGAGCGGCAGAGAACGGAATACTTTTCAACAACGTTGAAGCCATCGAGAATGTGGTCAAGTTAGACACCCTCTGTCTTGACAAGACAGGCACGCTTACGACAGGCGAGATGGATATAAAGGAAATCGAAGTATACGGTGAGACGCAAAAAGATGAAATGCTCAAGTATGTATTTTCAGTCGAGAAGTTTTCGAATCACCCTGTCGCCAAATCCATATCCGATTACTGTCTCGAGAAAAAGATTGGAATTACAGATAACGTTGAGAAGATAATCAACGAAGACGGACTCGGCATTTCGGGAGTAGCGGACGGAAAGAACGTGCTAATCGGCAGCAGGTCATTAATGGAGAAATACAATGTATCGCATCCTGGAGCGGAACTTACGCCCGGAACGGGCATACTTTACATAAGCATAGACAATGTTCTTGCGGGCTCAATAACATTCGAGGACAAGATAAAGCCGGAAGCGAAGGAAACCGTAGAGCGTTTCAGAAAGAAGAACCTGAATCTCTTCCTGATTTCAGGAGACAGCGAAGAAGTCACGAAGAAAGTCGCGGGAGAACTGGGAATCGATAAATTCTCATTCAAGACCATGCCGGAAGACAAGGAAAAGATAGTATCCGGCCTTCAGGCGGAAGGAAAGAACGTCGCGATGATAGGCGACGGCATCAACGACGCGCCTTCGCTTGCGAGAGCGAACGTGGGAATGGCGATGGGCACCGGACAGGACATAGCGATAGATTCTGCCGACGTGATACTCGTCAAGGGCGATTTAAGGAACGTTATCAAGTCAATCAACATTTCATCGAAGACCGTATCAATCATCAAGCAGAACAT
>CAIKZJ010000376.1 GCA_903831845.1 uncultured Ignavibacteriota bacterium | reverse complement strand
TATTTTTTGTATTTTTTTCAATTAAGGACTATGGTCTCAATCAAACGATCGCGTAAGCATTCAAGCAGGCGACCAAACAATTTTACTAGATGATTACAATGAAAACTCAGTTTGGAGTTTGATTGGCACAAATATATCAGTTATAAAAACAATTAATTATATTTTTATAACAATAATTCTGTTTTGAAAAAGACGATAATTATCCGCCTGATTTTGCTAATGCTTCTTTCGGGAATTACAGTTCACGAAGCATTTCCTCAGTCACAAAGAGAACTACTTGAACTTGCCTATACAAATAACGACTACAATTTGCTCGATACTTTTTTCACCAGGTGGCAGAAAGAGAACAACTCAATCAGCAAAGAAAAATTCGACAACCTGTCCGATATCGAAAAGGATATTTACAATATCTACTATACATGCTACAGACCGTTGGATTTGAAGAGCTTAAAGTGGAATTACGAGGAATACTCGAATATTGGATGCAGATATCTCGTGCTTCAGAATTCAATAGATTACGAAGTAGCAAAGACAATGAACCGGGATTCATTGTACAGCAAATGTGTTGCTATCGCAAAAAACATGGGTGATACGGCAAATCTCTCGTATTTGGAAAAACAGAAAGACAGAATAACATGGAATGACCCGTTTTTATCTAAAGATTTGTTTTCAGCAAAAGAACATATTTCGAAAAACAAAATTGATGGTTTTTATCCCTATGAATCATACAACGGACTGAGAACGGTTTACGAAACTGAATTTTACAAAATACTACTTACAGGTTTTCTCTGGAAGGACAAGATTTCGGATTATAAAGTCTCCGGAACAACAGAAATAAAATATTCAGAAGCAGAGCTGCGCGATATAAACTCTGAATACGAAAAACGCAGGCAGTTTCTGAATAAAGTTGTACGTACGGCCGAACGCAAAGGCGGTGCCTCACTTCAATCGGTTGGTTCTTTGAAGCATTTTAGCAAATATCCTCACGTGCAGAAAATATATATTGATGATGAAGGGTTGTATGCGCTTGTGATTTTGTATTTTGACGGGGACGAGGAAATCCTGTTGCCTATGAAAAAAATCAACGGCAAATGGGAAATAGATAATTGAAATGAATTTTATAACAAAACGGCGGGGATACCCGCCGTTTTTATATGGATTCCCGCTTCCGCGGGAATGACAAAACCATAATTACTCCATCATCAGAAATTCGATGTCTTCGACTTCCTTCGGGAGCGCGTCTGACAGGACTTCGCTGCCTGTCTTTGTTACAAGCACGTCGTCTTCGATTCTGACTCCGATTTTCCTGTACTTTGCCGGGATTTCCTTCGCGCTTTCCGGGAAGTAAAGTCCGGGTTCGACAGTGATGATGTTGCCGACGAGAAGCGTGTCGAAATCGACTTTGCCGATTTTCTTGTTCGCGACCGCGTCGTGCGTGTCAAGCCCGATGTGATGGCCGACCCCGTGAAGCGTGTATTCCGTTATGTCGTGGCCTTTCTTAAGCAGTCCGAGTTTCTGCACGCCTTTCTTTAACTGCTCGACGCTGAATTTCTTCAGTTCCGTGAGTTTCACGCCCGGCTTTATTTTCTTTATCACAGCGTACTGCGCGTCAAGAACTATCTGGTAGATTTCCCTCTGCTCTTTCGTGAACTTTCCGCTCACGGGAATCGTCCTCGTCAGGTCGCCGTTATAGTAATTGTATTCCGCGCCCGAGTCAATCAGCAGCAGCTCGCCGGCTTTCAGCTTGTTCCTGTTCGTGTTGTAATGCAGTATGCACGTGTTGTTTCCGCCCGCCACAATTGTCTCGAACGCAGTATCCTGACATCCGAATTTCTTGTAATAATACTCGAGCATCGCCTGCACCTGATATTCGTACATTCCCGGCTTCACCTGCTGTATCGAATTGTAGAATGCGGATGCCGTGACTGTCGAGGCGTATCTTACCTGCTCGACTTCAAAATCGTTCTTAACGAAACGCATTTTGCCGACGATGTAGTTCAGGTCCAGCAATTGCACGTTCGTTGAAAGCGTAATCCACGAACGTGTGAAATTCTTCAGCTGGTCTTTTATTTCGCCTTCGAGCGCGTCGAGGTCGTTTAGACTAATATAAATCTTATTGATTTTATCCCTCGTAAGCAAATCCGAAATAACATCGCCCAGTTTCGAATTTTCGAGCGCGAGATTTATTCCGAGCTCGCCTTTCACCTTGTCGAAAGCAAGCCTTCTTCCGAACCAGGTTTCCTTAAGCGGGTCGGCTTTCTGAACGAAAAGGACTTCCTTTGTCTTCACTATCCTGTTTGTCTTTCCGTCGTGAACTTCCATACCGCCCGGAGCCATAAGCAGCACAGCGTTCGGCTGATTGAAGCCGGTGAAATAATAGAAGTTCTTGTTCTGCTTGAACCTGTGAATATCGTCGTATGAGCGCGGAACGTTAGTCGAACCCAGTACGATTACAAGCGAATTTTC
>CAIKZJ010000375.1 GCA_903831845.1 uncultured Ignavibacteriota bacterium | reverse complement strand
GCTTCCGTAGAATTTATAAATGCGAGTACGGGATTCCTTGGCTCTTACACGGCGATTTATAAGAGCACGAACGGGGGCAACAACTGGTTTTCACACATTCCTTTGAATTATTCCACGGCAAAGAGCATCAGGTTTTTCAATCAGAGCACGGGATTATACGGATTGAGCGGCGGAGCGATTTACAGGACAACCGACGGCGGAAATGCATGGACGAGGGTCGACAGCAGTTTGTATTATGATTTTGGCGGACTGGAAATAGTGAATTCTACAACCGGCTATGCTTACGGAAACATTGCTTATACGTCCGGCAGAATACTCAAGACTACTAATGCCGGATTGAACTGGACTATAACCTGCTCTTCGCTCTATCTTTCAAAACTGAAATTTGTAAACAGTCTGACGGGTTACGCTGCAGGTACGGGTGTCATCAAAACAACTGACGGCGGAACAACCTGGGCGAGGGTACTCAATACCGGCTATTACTTCGGGATTGATTTCCCAAGCCCGAACACCGGCTACATCGGCGGTTTAAGCAACGGATTGCCGACTGTCGTATGCAGAACAACAAACGGCGGTCTATTATGGAACGGTTTGGATTGCCCGCAGGGCGGAGCCATTTACGGAGCGAAATTTTTCAATGATACTGTAGGCATAATATACGGAGAGAACGGAGCGATACTGAAAACATACAACGGCGGCGGGAATATAGTATCCGGAACCGGCCGGCAGGGAGAGGTACTTCCATCCGAGTACGCACTTTATCAGAACTATCCCAATCCTTTTAATCCCTTTACGAGGATAAAGTTTTCTATACCAATGGATTCCCGTATCCGCGGGAATGACAACGTATGCTTGAAAGTGTATGACATTCTCGGCAAAGAAATCGCAACGCTCGTGAACGAGAGGATGCAGCCGGGGACGTATGAAGTCTCATTCGACGGATCCGGGTATCCGAGCGGTATTTATTTCTACAGCTTTACATCCGGAATATTTTCGGAAACGAAAAAAATGATATTAATAAAATAAATTCACTATTATGAAAACTAAGAGGTTTTTCATAATTGCATTTTTAATGTTCGGCAGCGGCGCGCTTCTGGCGCAGGGACCAAGGCATCAGGTTATTTTCGCGCCGAACAACATATCGACATTCTTTGTATCGAGCGGAATATTCAACATTAACGATACAACGAACAACACGCCGGGATTACAGTGGCCGGCCGGCAGCAGAAGATACGCAGTCTTCTCGACGGGATTTAATATAATCGCTTATGTGAACGGAGCATTGCGCATGACCGCTGCTTCATATACAGGGGAATATACTCCGGGATACATACTAAATAATGCGCCTGTTTGGAACAGCGACTTTAAGATTTACAAAGTGACGCGAGGTGACGGGCCTTCAAATCCCGACTGGGCGAACTGGTACAAGATGGTGCCCTTCGGCGCTCCTTATTACGATGTAAACAACAACGGTATTTTTGACCAGGGCATTGATACGCCCGGGGTGCATAAAGCGCAGCAGACTTTGTTCGTTTGCCTGACAGACGGATTTACATCGACACACTCGCAAAGCGAAGGTTTCGGCGGCGGCACGGCTCCGATGTTCGCTGAAACGCATCTCACCGCATGGGGATACAGCAATTCGATGTATGCCGATATGCAGTTCATAAAGTTCGAAGTGATTAACAAAGGAACATACAGCTGGGATTCGACGCATGCGGGCATTTTGTGTGATGCCGATCTTGGTGCAGCGGAAGATGATTACATCGGCTGCGATACCAGCCGACAACTTGGGTACGATTACAACATGGATAACATTGATGGAAGCGGCAATCCGCCTTCATACGGCGCTAATCCTCCTGCTGTAGGAATCATACTCCTGAAAGGATGCCGGAATAATTCGGTCGTGCCGGCAGTCAACCTTAGAATGAAAACATTCCATCAGCTGTACTGCTGGGGCTGCTCCGAACCGAATTGCGAACTGATGCCTCTGAATCCTACAGAAGCAATGAGAACTTTAAAAGGTTACAAGCGCGACGGTTCGAATTTCATGAACCCGCTTGCGGTTCCGCCTGTACCGACAAAATTTACTTATACAGGCGACCCTGAAACAAATGCAGGCTGGACGGAATACAAAGGCTCAATAAGGAACTGCGGCGGAGATACGGGCCTGGTCATGACTGTGAACGGAGCGCATGATTCAAGGTTTGTTTTTTCGACGGGCGCGGAGAATTTCAGAGTTATGCCCGGCGACACGCAGAAAATTGTTATCTGCCAGCTGATTGCAAGAGGCACGAGCAACCTTAATTCCGTTACACGTCTTAAATCACTAAGCGACGTCGCCTGGAGTCTTTACAATTCAGGCTTCGTTATAAAAGTCAATAATCTTTCGACGCAGATTCCCGGTATGTACACGCTGTCGCAGAACTATCCGAATCCATTCAACCCGGCCACGAGGATAAGATTCTCGGTACCTGAAAGCAATTTCGTTATTCTCAAAGTCTATGATGTACGGGGAAGAGAGATTGCCGCATTAGTGAATGAAAGACTTCAGCCGGGCATATATGAAGCGGAGTTCGACGGGATCGCGCTTCCGAGCGGTGTATATTTTTACTCTCTACAGTCGGGCGATTTCAGAGAAACAAAGAAGATGGCGCTAATAAAATAAGTGAATATACGTAAATTTTTATACCTCCTTCCCGGGCCGGAGCCCGGGAAGGAGAAAAATTGCCTTCTAACTTCTAAATACTGACTCCTTACTTCTGTTCTTATTAAGTTCTGATTTCAAATTTAATTTAAGTTTTTCCGAAATATAATTATATTAAAGTATGTACGGCAAAATCAATTCCCGCATACTCGATTTACTGAACGGCATTACAGGCAAGGATTACGTTTTTTCCGATAAGGAAACGCTCGATAAGTTTTCAAGGGACGAGACGGAAGACCTGTCGTTTCCTCCGGAGGTTGTCGTAAAGCCTTCGGACGCAAATCAGATATCCGGAATCCTGAAACTCGCAAACGAGCATAAAATCCCCGTTTACACGCGCGGCGGCGGCACAGGCCTCTCCGGAGGCGCTCTTCCCTTGCACGGCGGCATTGTTATTTCGATGGAGCGTTTCAATAAAATTCTTGATATCGACAGGAATAATTTTCAGGCAACAGTAGAAGCGGGAGTGATAACGCAGCTATTTCAGGAAGAACTCGAAAAGGAAGGCCTGTTCTATCCAGTCGACCCAGCTTCTCGGGGAAGCTGCTTTATCGGCGGCAACATCGCCGAATGTTCCGGCGGACCGAGGGCGGCAAAATACGGAGTAACGAGAAATTATGTGCTTGCGCTTGAATTTGTCACTCCGACAGGAGAGATTATTTTCACAGGCGCGCGCACAATCAAAAACGTTACAGGGTACAGCCTTACGCAGCTGCTGACCGGCAGCGAAGGAACGCTGGGAATCGTTACTAAGATTGTTTTCAGGATACTCGCATTGCCGAAATTCAAGAAAATAATGCTCGTGGCTTACAACAGCGTGAACGACTGCATTTCCTCTGTGGCTGAAATATACAAGAACGGCGTTAATCCCGCGGCCCTTGAATTCCTCGAGAAAGCGGCGATAAACGCAGCTGAAACACAGCTGAACAAAGTATTCCCGAACAGCGGCGCGGAAGCGCAGCTTCTTATCGAACTCGACGGCAACGATGAGGAACAGCTGAACAACGAAATTCAGACAATCGCCAATACTATAGAGAAGTTTTCGCCTGTGGATATTATTCTCGCCGAAGAAAGAGGAAAGATGGAGGAACTGTGGGCATTGAGACGCTCGGTCGGCGAAGCTGTGAAATCGATTTCGACTTATAAGGAAGAAGATACCGTGGTTCCGAGG
>CAIKZJ010000374.1 GCA_903831845.1 uncultured Ignavibacteriota bacterium | reverse complement strand
ATGCACTCACGGTAATTACTTTCATCGGCGTAATAACGGCTTTTATTTCGGCAACTATTGCTCTTACACAAAACGATATTAAAAAAGTGCTGGCGTATTCCACAATCAGCCAGCTTGGTTATATGATTATGGCTATAGGAGTCGGCGCTTACTCGTTCGGCTTCTTCCACCTTGTAACGCACGCTTTCTTTAAAGCATGCCTCTTCTTAACCGCAGGTTCGGTTATCTACGGTATGCATCACGTGCAGGATATCCGCGAGATGGGCGGATTAAGGAAAAAAATGCCGATAACGTTCTATACGTTCCTGATGGCAACGCTTGCAATTTCGGGCGTACCCCTTACTTCGGGCTTCTTAAGCAAAGACGCAATACTCGCCTCGACTCTCGCTTTTGCGGGCATCAACGGCGGTATAACAGTGCTCGTCCCGATACTCGCTTTCGGTGTTGCGGGAATGACGGCGTTCTATATGTTCAGACTTCTGATAATCACATTCCTTGGCGAGCCTAAAAACAAGGAAAAATACGACCATTGCCATGAGTCGCCTATACAGATGACTCTGCCGCTGATTATACTTGCAGTGCTTTCGTTCTTCGGTTTCTTCTCGCTTAATCCTTTAAGCGGAGACGGCGGATGGTTCCTTAATATGGTTAAAATGCCTGAATCTCTGCTAGCCGGAACAAAGGGCGCTATATATCACGTGCTCCCGCTCGAAGAATATATGGAGCATATTCACCATGCGCACTACACTGCGATGTTCCTGTCACTTGCGATTTCTGGACTCGGTATTCTTACGGCTTTCGTATTCTACTACTGGAAGAAAGTCAACGTGGATAAACTCGCGAATGCGATAAAGCCGCTGTATAACTTCTCTCTGAACAAGTGGTACTTCGACGAACTCTATGATAAGACCGCGGTCGCGTTTACAATGGGTATTTCGAAACTTAGCGGCTGGATTGACGCGAAGATTGTCGACGGCATAGTCAACGGCTCCGCGACTGTTACTAAAGGCATTTCAAGGTACAGCGGCCTCTTCGACAATATCTTCGTCGACGGTCTCGTAAACCTTACTGGCGGTATAGTGGGAGCGTTTGGTCTCATATTCCGGAAATTCCAGACCGGTAAGATTCAGACTTACATCGCGTTCCTTGTGTTCGGAATTTTGATATTGTACTTCGTGTTCCGCGTATTCTAAGCGGAACGTTCTTTGATATTCAGCCGAAATGGCGGAACTGGCAGACGCACTGGACTCAAAATCCAGCGGGGCTCAAACCCCGTGAGGGTTCGACTCCCTCTTTCGGCACTGTGCAAATAAGTAATTCATAAATAAATTTAAATTGAGATGATTGAATTTAAACTTCTTGGAATCGGGATACTGTCTTGGATGACTTTCCTACCCGTATTAGGCATGATAGTTTTGCTTTTAATGCCCAGGAGTGCAGAGAAATACATAAAGTACGTAGCTGTCGGTTTCACGGGGCTTCTTGTTGTGCTCGCGGCTGTGCTGCTTTCTGTGTACGATCCGTCAAAAGCGGGTGTCAACACGCTGTCGGGTTTTCAGTTTGTCGAGAAACTCACGTGGATTGATATACCGGCATACCTGTGGGACGGCAAGATTAAAATCGAGTATTTCGTCGGCGTCGACGGTATTTCATTTCCAATGGTTCTTTTAACGGCCTTGATTTCTTTAATAGGCGCGATTGCCTCTTTCAGCGTTAAGCGTAACGAAAAAGGATACTATGTGATGTATCTCTTCCTCGTTACAGGCATGATGGGAGTTTTCGTAGCGCTTGACTTCTTCCTCTTTTTCGTGTTCTGGGAAATCATGCTCCTCCCGATGTACTTCCTTATCGGAATATGGGGCGGCGAAAGAAGGGAATACGCGGCCATCAAGTTCTTCCTGTATACGTTCTTCGGAAGCGCTTTCATACTTCTCGTAATGATCGGCCTGTACTTCAGTTCCAAAGACCCCGAAACGGGACTTCACACTTTCAACATGATTACGCTTATGGACCCGAAGGCAATCCCGGCGGATTCGCTTTTCGGAATGCTCAACCAGACCTGGAGGCTGCTTGCCTTTGTCTCGCTGTTCATAGGTTTCGCGATTAAAGTGCCGGCTTTCCCGTTCCACACGTGGCTGCCCGACGCGCACGTTGAAGCGCCTACTGCCATTTCGGTCATACTTGCAGGCGTTCTTCTTAAAATGGGTACCTACGGAATGCTGAGGATCTCCTGGTCGATATTCCCTGAAGGGGCGAGATACTTCATGGTGCCTATCGCTATTATTGCGGCGATAAACATAATATACGGTGCGCTATGCGCGATGGCCCAGAAAGACTTTAAAAAACTAATCGCTTATTCGTCGATATCGCACATGGGCTACGTCCTGCTCGGCATGGCGTCGCTCACGACAATCGGCATAAACGGAGCGATATTCCAGATGTTCAACCACGGCACTATCACGGCGGTTCTCTTTACTTCTGTGGGCGTCATTTACGACAGAGCCCACACAAGAGGCCTCAATGATTTCGGCGGACTCGCCAACAAGATGCCCAAGTACTTCGCGGTGCTTATGATAGCGTTCTTCGCGTCCATAGGCCTGCCCGGTCTTAGCGCGTTCATCAGCGAATCCTTCGTGTTCCTCGGCAGCTTCAAGAATGAGTTCATCAGGACTATAGCAATCATCTCAACATTAGGTATAATATTAAACGCAGCCTATATCCTGTGGACGATTCAGAGACTGTTCTTCGGAACTCTGCCTGAAAAATGGAATGAACTTACTGATATTAACGCAAGGGAACTCATCAGCACCGTTCCGCTTCTTATAATTGTCATTGCGCTCGGTATACTTCCGTCGTACATGCTCAATTTAATGACCACTTCGGTCAACGCTCTGGTTAACTTTATTTGGGGTATAAATTAAAAATTAAATTATACTTAAGTGTTAGAACAAACATTAAATAGTCTATACGGCTTTCTGCCCGAAACTGTGCTGATAGT
>CAIKZJ010000373.1 GCA_903831845.1 uncultured Ignavibacteriota bacterium | reverse complement strand
GCGGCCGAGGAGAAGTTCAAGGAAGCGAACGAAGCGAACGAAGTGTTAAGCGATCCGGAGAAGAGAAAGAAGTACGACGAGATGGGTTCGAACTGGCAGTATTACCAGCAGGCCGGAGGCAACGCGGACGGATTCGACTGGTCGCGTTACTCGAACCGCGGACAGGGCGGGCAGTCGTACACATTCGAGGGCGACCTGGGCGATATTTTCGGTAACTCGGGTTATTCCGATTTTTTCGATATGTTCTTCGGCGGTTTCGGCGGAGGAACGGCTTCGAGGAAAAAATCCGGCAGGGGGCAGCGCAGGGCGACGCGCGGGCAGGATTACGAGGCGGAGCTCGAAATAACGCTTGAAGATGCGTACAGTGGCGGCGCGAAATATTTTTCATTCAACAACCAGTCTATAAAATTAAACATCAGGCCGGGTATAAAAGACGGACAGGTCCTGAAACTTGCCGGTAAAGGAGCTTCAGTGTCGGGTACAGGCCAGGCCGGTGATCTGCTCCTCAGGATAAAAATTCTGAAGGACAGCGTTTATGAAGTCTCGGGCGCCGACCTTTATGCTGACCTTCACGTTGATCTGTATACGGCGCTGCTCGGCGGCAAGACTGAATTCCGGACTTTCAAAGGGAAAATTAAAATCGATATACAGAAGGGCACGACAGGAGACAAGACTCTCCGTTTATCGGGGATGGGAATGCCTGTTTACGGCTCGAAAGACACTTACGGTGATTTGTACCTGAAGATAAAAATCGACCTGCCGAAACATCTTTCGGAAAAGGAAGTGGAGCTGTTCACGCAGTTAAAGGAACTGAGGAAGTGATATTTTCCCTGTAAGTTATTTCCTGTTCAAATATAGAAGCCTATCTTTCGTGGCTCCTAAAGAGGACTTTGGGAACCAGATGAATAAATTATCATTTTCCTCATCTCGTTCCCAAACTCCTGTTTTGGGAACGAGCAGTACGCAATTCTCTAAATAATACGACGTTCCCAATCCGAAGGTTTGCTCTTTTAAGAGGATTTTAGAAACGAGAATAGCATAGACAATTAAGTGCTTAATAGTTCTTCTAATTCTAATTACTAATTACTAATTACTAATTACTAATTACTAATTATTAATTGATCTAATAGTGAACTTCACAATCTCCGGTTTATTTCCTACGCGTATTGGAGGTCCCCATGTGCCGAGTCCGTTAGAGACGTAGATGTTTGTTCCGTATTTCTGTATGAAGCCCCTGCTTACTTCGTAAATCAGATTTGTTACTATGCTGTTGGGCCAGAACTGTCCGTGATGCGTGTGTCCTGACAATGAAAGGTCTATATTTTTACCTTCGAGTTCAGAAAGGTTCGAGGGCTGATGGTTCATAAGAATGACGGGAACCGATGTGTTAACGTCTTTCATAATCTCATCGAGCGGTTTTCTGTCCCTGCCCGTGAATCTTAATTTGTCCTTGTCTTCTCTGCCGATGATACAGAATTTATTATCGATTGTTACCGCCGTATCGCGGAGCATTTTTATTCCGTGTTCCGTGAGGTATTTCACTGAAGGTTCGACTCCTCCGATATATTCGTGATTTCCGGTAATAGCATAGACGCCGTATTTCGATTTCAGGTTTAGGAGATGCTCGCCGAGATTTTGTTCTATCACAGGTTTAACGTCTTCGTCTATAACGTCGCCTGCGAGGAGAATGACGTCAGGATTAAGCGAGTTGATTTTCTCTACCTGTTCATCGAACCACTTTCCGCAGGAAAGGGGACCGAGGTGAATGTCGCTTGCCATAACTATAGTAAGCGGCGAGTCAAGTTTCTTGTTTGTAGTTATTTCGTATTCGTTTATGACGCTGTGTTTCGCGTTGATGTAGCCGTATGTGATTATACCGGATGTCAGAATAATTAGTCCGAAGAACAGTCCGAGCTTGACCTTTTCATAGTTCATGAATACCGATGCGGGGTAAATAGTAACGAAATGGTTTACGCCGCGCATTATGTCTATTAACAGGCATGCAAGGAAGAAATACACTATTGCAGCCATCCAGAAAGAGCCGATTACGAGAAAGAACCTGCTTATGCCCGATTCTCCGTAAGACTGGAGGAATCTTGCAGCGATATAAGTTAATGACAGGAACAGGAATATAATGGTATACGGCAGGCGCAGGAATGCGGCGCCCGAAAGGGCATGTCTGCCGTGATAGTATATATAGTATGACGCGCTTCCGTAAACAGCGAGTACGATTGATATGAATATAACGAATGCCGATGTTTTCATTTAAAATCTTTTATTTCATTCAGTATTAGCGTAAACAATATAATTTTAATAAAGATTAATAAATATATTATACTTATTTCCTTTCCCGGATTTCCGGAAACCGTTCAGACCGGGAGTATCCCGAAGAACGTGGAAGAGCCGCGGAAAGGGTAATTTTCCGTAAAAAAAGAAATATATGAATTGAAAAAAACGATGATAATATATATATTTGTTGACCAAGCGGAAGTGGTGGAACTGGTAGACACACCATCTTGAGGGGGTGGCGCCGCGTAGGTGTGCGGGTTCAAGTCCCGCCTTCCGCACAAAACGCTGAATTTTTTCAGCGTTTTTTCGTTATATACAACAGACAGTGATTATTGTGGAATAATCGGGTATCCTTATTTTCACTTGATTATTTTCGCAAATAATGATAAATTTACTGTTTAAAATTTTTAAAAATACATAAAGTAAATGGATAAGGTGAAGAGAAATTACGAAATCTACATAATTGTCGACGGAAATTTTGATGACGCGACCATAGAGGGCATCACTACCAAGTACGAGAATTTCATGAAAAAGAACGGTACAGAGATACTCAACATAGACAGGATAGGAAGAAGAAGGCTTGCATATCCTATAAGGAAGAAAGTAAACGGATTCTACACCTGTTTTGAAGTGATTGCGCCATCGGACGTGGTCGGAAAGCTTGAAAAGAATTTCAGGATCGACGAAAACATTCTCAGACACCTGGCGATACACATGTCGGCAACAGACCTGAAGGAAAAGCAGGATTACCTTAAGAAGAAAGCGCTAACACTTGCAAGGCTTGAGGCGGAAAGAGCGTCCGAAGAAAACAAAACCGCGGCGGCAGCGCCCGAAGCGGCAGTTAAAGCGGAACAATAGGATTTTAATTTTTTATCAAAACATTTTTGGAGGTAAATTATGGCTGAATTTAAGATGCCCGAATTAAACAGTGTTATCATCGCAGGTAACCTCACTAAGGATCCGATTTTCCGGCAGACAACGAACGGAACGCCTGTCGTGAATTTCTCCATAGCGAGCAACAGAAGATTCAGGGACAAGAATGAGGACTGGAAGGAAGATGTGTGTTATGTGGGAATTGTAGCCTGGAACAGGCTCGCCGAAAGCTGCAGGGACAAGCTTAAAAAAGGAAACGCTGTATTGGTTGATGGAGAGCTTCAGAGCAGGACGTTCAAAACTGAAGACGGTTCGAACAGGACCATAGTCGAAATAAAAGCAAGAAGAATCCAGTTCCTGAACAAGAAGTCAGGCAACGGCGAACACGAGAAGGACGAGCCTTCGACGTTCACGGACGAGAGTTTCGATTCTCTTCTGTCGCCCGAGGATTCAGATCTGATAAACGAGAAATAAATTATTTTTAAAATATTAATTACATTCACGGCGGTAACATCCGCACGATATAATAAACTATGAAAGTATTACTGAAAAAGGACCACGAGTTACTTGGAGCAGCCGGCGATATTAAAGAAGTAAAAGACGGCTATGCGAGAAATTATCTTATTCCTCACGGAATCGCGACGCCCGCTACGCCGTCGAACATAAAGTCGTTTGAAGAAGTCAAAAGACAGAAGAGCAGAAAGATCGAGAGGGAAACGAAGGACGCTCAGGTCATCGCCTCGAGGCTTGAGAGCAATCCCGTTACAATTACCGTAAAGACTGCCGAAGAGGGCAAGATATACGGCTCGGTCACGGCTCAGATGATATTCGATATTCTTTCTGAAAAAGGTTATCAGTCCATCGACAGGAAGAAGATAACGGTTCCCGAGCACATAAAGAGCGTCGGTGAATACGAAGTCGAAGTAAAGCTTTACACCGGCGTTGTCGCAAAGCTTAAAGTGATAGTGGAAGGCGAAAAGACTGAAGAAGCCCCCGAGACTACTGAAGCAGCCGAAGAGAACAAGCCGGAATAATTTAAATAAGATTTTTGTTTATTAATCCATTCCTTTGCGGGAATGGATTTTTTATTATTCCTTGTATAAACAAACCGATAAATGTATTTTTGAAATAACTCACGTTATAATTAAATTTAAAAGGATTAAAATCTTTTGAACGACGAAAAAACACCTGTAAAGCCCGGACAATCCAAGCCTGAAGTAGTGACTGTAGACGACGTCACCGTAAGGTTTGCAGGCGATTCGGGCGACGGTATGCAGTTAACCGGAGCGCAGTTCTCCGATACCATTGCGACATATGGAAATGATTTAGGAACATTACCCGATTATCCCGCGGACATCAGGGCGCCAGCCGGAAGTCTTTACGGGGTCAGCGGTTTCACAATTCACTTTTCCAGCCACGATATCTATACACCGGGTGACCAGATAGACGTTCTTGTAGCGATGAACCCCGCGGCGCTTAAAGTCAACCTTAAAGACCTTAAGAAAAACGGCTCTATAATCGTAAACACGGACACGTTCGACAGGAAGAACCTCGAGCTTGCGAAGTTCGAGAAGAATCCCCTCGAAGACGGTTCTTTATCATCTTATAACGTTTACCAGATTCCGATAACGAAGGC
>CAIKZJ010000372.1 GCA_903831845.1 uncultured Ignavibacteriota bacterium | reverse complement strand
GATATGGTATCCGGCGAATACAGGATAAAAGATATAGCCGAACCGCTGAAGGAATTTTCAGTTAAGTATTATTATCAGTCAATATTAAGGGATGTTGATAACGTTCCTAACACCATATCGCAGGTTAAAACCGCTTCGGGCAAACTCAAGCAGAAAGTTTATGTGCTTGATATTACGCCTAACGCGCGCCATTACACAAACGGACTTCAGTTCAAGGCCGACTGGCAGTTCAGCAAGTCAAATTACCTTATCACGGGCGTTGATTTCTGGATGAGGGCTCTCGACAGCAAGCGCGAGAAGAACCAGAGAATTGAAAATTACGATACGACATCGGGAGCATTACTAAGCACTGTGTATAAGACAATCGGCGAAAAACCCATACCCGATGCGGATTACAGAAGCATCGGGGCGTACGTGCAGGATGAAATAAAGGTTCTTTGCGACAAACTAAAAATCAACATCGGCGGCAGAGTCGACCAGATAAAGGTAACGAACTCGCTTGCTTACCAGCCTGTTTATGAGATTGTCAACGGCGTAAGAAACAACACGCCTACAGGTCAGAAAGTTATGTGGAATTCGCGACAGGCGGATGACGTTTCATGGAGCACGAATCTCGGTTTGATATACTCGCTCACAAAGAATTACGATCTGACATTCAACGTATCAAGGTCGTTCCGTTCGCCTGCTCTCGAAGAAAGATACCAGTACATCGATTTAGGCAGTTCGATAAGATTGGGCAATCCCGACCTTGCACCGGAAAAGGGATTCTTTGCCGATCTCGGATTCAGAGTCTGGAGAGACAACATGACGTTTACAGGAAATGTATTCTACAATCATTTTGAAGATCTTGTCGCGGAAATCCCCGGAACGTACGAGAACAAACCTGCTTTTATAAAGACAAACATCGGCAAAGCGAGATTATACGGATATGATGTCGATTTCATGTACAATTTCTACAGAAGTTTTGTAGCATACGGTTCGCTTTCTTATGTACGGGGTGAAGATACGCAGAACGGCGTGAACCTTACTCAGATTGCTCCTCTTAACGCAAGAGCGGGATTCAGATTCCCGGTTTACAGTTATGTTAATCTGGATTTAAATGCTTCGTTGTACAACAAGCAGGAAAACACGGCGCCAGGTGAAACAGACACACCGGGATACGGAGTGTTTAACGCGTCGGTTTCATCGATGCCTTTCAAATTTCAGTATGCAGTCGTGCAGTTGTTCGCGGGTGTTGAAAACATATTCGACAAGGAATACAGGAACCATTTATCGTCAAACAGAGGATTGATTACCATAGAACCGGGCAGGAATTTCTACGCGAAACTTAAATTAGATTTCTAGGATCAGTTATACTTTATTGGAGCCCGTTTCCCTGAAATGGAAACGGGCTTTTTTTATACCCATTTTTATAAAAAAATAACTTGCTTTTTTGAATATTATTCAAGATTTTTATGTACCCCTTATTAAGGGACACATTCCCCGACACGGGGACACAAATATAAAAAAATGACAGACTTAATATCCAAACTTCAGGATTTGGGAATTTCGGGAAGAGAAGCGGAAGTTTACATGGCGCTGCTACAGAAAAACGAACTTACTGCTCCCGAGGTCGCAAAAATCACAACAGTTTCCCGCACCAAAACCTATGAGATACTTCAGAACCTTGTAAAGAAAAAACTCTGCACGGAAAATTACCGTAACGGTCTCAAAGTTTTCGGATGTATAGAACCGGGTATCGCGATAAAGAACATACTTCATTCGGATGAAGAGGAATTACGAAGAAAGAAAGACATAGCGGATACGCTTGAGGGTAAACTTATGGAATTGTTTATCCGGAAAGCGAAAAAGGATGACCCGCTAGATTACATAGAGGTAATAAGCGATCTGGGACGATTGAGAGAGAGGTGGATACAGATACAGGAAAATACAAAAAAGGAACTGATAGGATTTACCAAACCCCCGTACGTCATTTCTTTTGAAGATACGCTGGAATATCAGGAAGCGCCTGCTACGAACAAAGTTGTTCTGAGGGGAATTTACGAATATTCGCACGCGAACACTGAAGAGGAGAAAATCGAACTTGTGAAGGGTGTAAGCTCTTATCAAAGACTTGGAGAAGAAGTGAGGCTCATTAAAGAACTACCGATGAAACTTGTGATAAGCGACGAGATGGTGACAATGTTCGTTCTTGAGAACAGGGTATCTCTGACAACGGATTTGACGGCGATGGTAGTCACGCATCCTGATTTTGCCAAAATGATGAAATTCGTCTTCGAGACATACTGGAATCTCAGCATGACACTCGAGGAATATCAGAATAAAGAAATATCATATCAACTTAATTAATTTTATAAATTTTAAGAAAAAGAGAATGAAGAACTGTATTTTTTACCTGACAATTTTCTTAATCTTATTAACCGGAGATTTATTCTCGCAAGTTAATCAGGATTGGAAATGGCAGCATCCGTTTCCTCAGGGTAATATTATCCGTTACACAAAAGTCATCGATGCTCAGAACTGGGTAATGGTAGCAGAATCCGGAACTTTCATAAAGACGACCAACGGCGGTCAGAATTTCACAGTATACTCAAATGCAGGCACACCTTATCCTCCGGGCAACATGCAGAGCAAGCCTTTATACAACGGCTGGTTTTTCAACGCGAATACAGGCATGGTCTGCGGATTTCTGGGCTATTATGCCAGAACAACGAACGGCGGTCAGACATGGGACACAACGATAACGACCGGAGTGACATCAAGCCTGTACGGCATACATTTCATCAACGACAACACAGGTTACATGTGCGGAAGCAGCGCAAAGCTGCTCAAGACAACGAACGCGGGACTGAACTGGAGTTTAATGACAGTTTCGGGATTCACGACCACGATGTACAACGTTTACGCACTCGATACGAATTATATCTGGTGCAGCCTTTCAAACGGCAGAGTCGGATTTACAACAAACGCGGGAACAACATGGAATTATCCTTCCGCGTCTTTCGGTCTGAGTTTTGCTCAGGATGTGAACTTCATAGACCAGAACACCGGTTTCGTCTGCGGTAATGCAGGCAAAGTGTTTTACACGACTAACGGAGGATTCAACTGGATTTACAATCCTACATCCGGAGCGAACACGGAATATCATATTTTTACGGAAACATCAGGAACTACATCGCAGCCATATTTTGAGGGATTCGAAAATCCGACTACATTCCCACCGGCAGGCTGGACAAACGTCAACGTTGCCGGAAACGTAGTGTGGATGCGTTCATTTTGGTTCCACAGCGGGGCACAGAGCGCGATATGCGCTTTCCAGTATCCCGGACCCGGCGAAGACTGGCTGATAACACCGAGGTGGAACATACAGGCCGGCGATTCCCTTGTTTTCTGGCTCAGGGAATTCATGAGCGGCACTAACGCGGATTCGCTTTGCGTCAGAATATCGACTACCGACAGCAATCTTTCAAGTTTCACAACAAGGATATTGTATCTTGACCAGAACACATATCCTGCAATACCCAACTGGCAGAGATTTGCGGTGAGTCTTAACGCATACGCCGGACAGGGAATTTTCATAGCATTCAAACATGGTGACGACAACGGAGAAGGGATTCTCATCGACGATGTTTCGATAGAGCGCACGTCTTCCGCGACGACGAATATATACGTGACCGGAGACCCGTTCAATATTTTCAAACGGACGCTTACGGACACGAACTGGGTTTCCATTCCATTGCTCGGTCCGACGCAGATGTGGACATCGCAGTATTTTTCCTCGAGCAAACTCGGTAATTACTGGTTAGCTGCAGGCGGACAGGGTCTGATCAATTTCTCATCAAACGCAGGCGCGAACTGGAGCGACAAGACATTCATGAAGAGCGCGGGCAACAGGAACGACATATGGGCGGAATCACCGACGGGTAAAGCCATCACGGTAGGAAATCTCGGCGCAGCGGGCGCGAACGACCAGATTATGATAACCACGAACGGCGGAACAAACTGGTCGCTTGCAGGCATTACTTCTTCGCAGAATTTCAGAAGCGTGAATATGGTTGACGCGAACACGGGATTCATATGCGGATCAGGAGGCGAAATACAGAAGACCACCAACGGAGGTTTTAACTGGACGGCGCTCACGACGAACATACCTTCGACAGAATCGCTTTACAAAATTCAGTTCATCAATACGAATACCGGCTGGACATTCTCAAATTCATACAATGCCACAGGAACTGTATTTAAAACAACAAACGGCGGCCTTAACTGGACGCAGAGCCTTCTTTCGGGTACGGACAGCACCAGAATCACAGGCGCGCACATGGTGGACGCGAATACAGGTTGGGTCATAAGCAGTCTTCCGGCACTGACTCCAAGGCCCTACAAGACTATAGACGGCGGCGCAACATGGACAAGACAGGACGATTTCAGCGGTACATGGCCGGCAGTCCTCAGCGGCATACAGATGCTGAACGCCAATACGGGATTCATCGTAGGCGGTTATGCTTCTTCGAGTCTCATCAAGACCACCAATGGCGGAACAAACTGGTTCCCGGTAGCTCTTCCTTTCTCAACGGGATACAATGGTGTCAGTTTTGCAAACGATAATCTCGGACTTGTGGTTGCGAACACATCACTTGTATGCATGACTACAAACGGCGGTACCACATGGACATTCCAGAATGCTAACGACGGCAACATGATTGCCTGCAAGATGTTCGCGAACGGAAACAGTTACATTGTCGGAAACGGACAGGTATTTCCGCACGCATCCATATTCAAGAATTCGAACACAATAACAACAGGAAACGAATACACTTCGGTTATACCGGAAAAATATATGCTTGAGCAGAATTATCCGAATCCTTTCAATCCTGTGACGACAATCAGGTTTGCTCTTCCGAAATCGGGAAATGTCTCTCTGCATGTATACGACCTTGCAGGAAGGGAAATCGCTTCGGTTGTAAGGAATACCGAATTGAACGCGGGCACATTCTCGTATCAGTTTGACGGCAGTTCGCTTTCGAGCGGTGTTTATTTCTATAAGCTTACGGTGAACGGAAAGCCTGTCGACACAAAAAAGATGGTTATAATAAAATAAGGTTAAACAGATATTTGATTAAAGCGGAACGAATTCTTTCGTTCCGCTTTTTTCTTTTGCGGGATATGAGTGAATTAATTTATATTCCGCTTTGTTTAATGAGAAACAATATAATTAAAGGAGAACGCAATGTCAGAAAGAAAAACTATAGTTGTTCTGGGAGCCACAGGCGCGCAGGGAGGCGGTCTGGCCCAGGCAATATTAAGCGATAATGAAAGCGAGTTCAGGGTAAGAGCAGTAACAAGGAAGCCCGATTCGGAAAAGGCGGTTTCGCTTGCAAATATAGGGGCGGATCTGGTTTCGGCAGACCTTGACGATTCGGACAGTCTGAAAAAAGCATTCGAAAACGCGTACGGTGTTTATGCTGTAACAAATTTCTGGGAGCATTTTTCCGCTGACAAAGAGCTGGAACAGATCAAGAATATTGCCGCGGCAGCAAAGGCAGCGGGAGTGAAGCACGTAATATGGTCAACGCTGGAAGACACGAGAAAATGGGTCCCGCTTGAAGACGGCAGAATGCCGACTTTAGCCGGAAAATACAAAGTGCCGCATTTCGACGCAAAGGGTGAAGGAAATCATTTCTTCGCGGACTACGGCGTGCCGACAACAAATCTGCTTACATCATTTTACTGGGACAACCTGATTTATTTCGGAATGGCGCCGAAGAAAGGCGAGGACGGAAAATATTATTTTACGATGCCGATGGGCGATAAGAAATTACCAGGCATAGCAGCCGAGGATATCGGTAAATGCGCATACGGTATATTTAAGAACGGAAGCGGTTATATCGGGAAGACAGTCGGGATAGCCGGCGATCACCTGACAGGCGCGAAGATGTCTGAAGTGCTTTCAAAAGTACTGGGTGTCGACGTTGTCTACAACAATGTGCCTTTCGATGTATACAGGGGATTCGGTTTCCCGGGAGCGGACGACCTGGGCAACATGTTCCAGTTCAAGCATGACTTCGAAGATTATTTCTGCGGAGCAAGGAATCTGGAAGAAAGCAAGAGGCTAAATCCCGCGCTTCAGTCATTCGAGACATGGGCGAGGATGAACAAAAAGGCAATACCGCTGGAATGAAATTTGTATATTAAAACTGGTTCCCAATGAGGGCTTTGGGAACCAGTAGTTTTTATTATACTTGTTTTTTCGATCTATTATTTTGTGAAGGGGAGATAGATTGTGAATGTCGAACCTTTTGTGTATTCTGATTCAACTTCGATTTTTCCTGAATAAGATTCAGCAATTCTTTTCACTATAGACAATCCGAGACCTGTGCCGCTTATGTTTCTCGTGTATTCGTTCTTGACCCTGAAGAACTCGGAGAATAATCTAGCCTTATCTTCGGGTCTCATTCCGATACCCGTATCTGAAATCTTCGTGACGATATAATTCTTGTTCGTATAAACCTGCACGTCTATTGTACCGTTGTCCTTATTGTATTTAATCGCATTGCCAATGATATTCGTAAAGAGCCTCGTGATTTCGTTGTTGTCCGCCTTGAAAACGGGAAGGTTATCTTCGTACTTCGAAGTAACAGAGATTCCTTTCTTTTTCCATTCGAGCTCGAGGAAATCGACGGTGCCTTTGACAATTTCGCCGATATTGAGTTCTTTCAGTTCGCGCTGCTTTGTCTTCATTTCCATTCTCGATATATCGAGAAGGTCGTTTACCATTTCGACGAGTCCCTGCAGCCTGTTTCTTGAGCGGTTAAGATAATCTGTCTGCTGTTCGGGGGTTGTCTTTAGATCCGGATTAAGAATAATGTTGAAGAAGCCGAGAACCGCAGCCATAGGGGTTTTCAGCTCGTGAGCCACCATGGACACGAACTGCGATTTAACGTATTCGACCTTTTTCATTTCCGTAATATTACGGATAACCGTGACAACTCCCGCAAGAGAGCCGTCCGGGTGGGGGACAGGCGAGCATTTTATTTCCACTACTAGTTCGCGGTCGGGTTTCAGTTCGACTTCCGCCGACAGCGTTTTATTCTCAAAGTCGGGGTTGTCGAGTATTTTTCTAAGCAGTTCGCTGATTTTCTTCGGCAGAATGCCGAGAATTTTTTCGCCGAGAATTATTTCGTTCAGTTCGATATACTTAATCGCCGCGGGATTGAAAAGAACGAGTTCGCCGTTTTTGTTCACAACGAATACGCCGTCGGCGAGAGAATTAACTATCGTATTCAGACGCGATTTTTCGAACGCGAGTTCAAGGAGTCTTTCTTCGCGTTCCCTTTTCAGGCGTTCCGATTCGAGGGTAAGAAGCCTTCTTTCGTAACCGGCGTTAAGGTTTCGTAAAAGCTCTTCTGGCGTGAATGGTTTGGGTATATAAGTAAATGCTCCGAGCTTTGTAGCTTCGATAGCCGTATCGTAGCTGGCATATGCCGTGGCGATGAAGCAAATCGTGTTTGGATGTGCTTTCTTAATTTCTTTCAATACAGAAATGCCGTCTATATCGGGCATTTTCAGGTCGATTATTGCAAGGTCGTATTCAAAGTCTGTTGCCATCTTAATGCCTGTCATTCCGTTCTCTGCGGTATCCACTTCGAAATTCTCGCTTTGCAGCAGTCTCTGCGTGCCAATGCGAAGTCCTTTTTCATCGTCAATAATTATTACTCTGGGTCTGTGATCTTCCATTTGTGTCATTTACGTATAATGTATCGTTCGAAAAATTAAAAAACCGCAGGAAGCGAACTCTTCCCGCGGTCTGAAAGATGAAATTACATTTTCCTTGTTTCGAAACACTCTTCAAGTTTCGTCGAAAGTTCGTCGATATTTATGGGTTTGTTGAACCAGGCGTCGCAGTTAATCCACTCTTTCTCTTCGCCCGTTGTCACGCCGAATTTCATTCCGGTGACCATTGTAGCCGAAGTAAGAAGGAATACGGGTATTGTTTTGCCGTAAGCGTCTCTTTTAATCCTGTGCGCGAGTATGAACCCAGAATCGTGTTCTTCCATTATCAGGTCCAGAACAGCTGCGTCCGGATTTTCTTCCTTAAAAATTTTCCAGGCGCTGTCAACACTGTCGGCCGTTACGACTTTGTAGCCTTTCGATTCCAGAAGCATTTTGTTCTGTTCGAGAAGGTCATAGTCGTCATCGACAAGCAGGACTTTCTTCGGTTTGTTTTCTGTATCGGTCATGATTTCTCCTTAAATATAATCAGTTTATTGTTATTGTAAATTTAATGGTAATTTGATGTTAAAAGCTGTGCCTTTCCCCGGGTCGCTTGCCGCGCGTATATCGCCTTTATGCATTTTGATAATGCCGTAGACTATGGCGAGACCGAGTCCCGTGCCCTTGCCCATCTTTTTCGTCGTAAAGAACGGAGTAAAGAGTTTACCCATGTTCTCTTTGGGTATGCCGCTTCCTGTATCCTTTATTTCAATATTTATAAATGTATCGTCTTTGGAAATTTTAATTGTCACTCTTTTCTGTTCGCTTTCTTCGAGCGCTTCGCAGGCGTTGTTAATAACGTTCATGAAAACCTGTTTCAGCTGGTCGGAATCGCCTTTGATAGTCGTATCATCGGCCTCGCATTCGACAGAGAATGAAATACCCTTGAATTCAGGCCTGACGCGCACGGGCTTGAGTATAGTGTTAATCAGGTCGTACACGTCGACGTCCGAAATTTTCAGGCGTCCCTGTCTTGCGAAGTTAAGCAGGTTTGAAACAATATTCTTGCACCTGTTAGTTTCCTCGGCGATGAGTTCGAGATCCTCGATAGGCTGGTGCGATTCGAGTTTCTTCTCGAGGTCTTTCTTGAGAAGGGAAGTATAGAGGAGAATCGTACCGAGCGGATTGTTTATCTCATGAGCTACGCCTGCCGCGAGTTGTCCGATTGACGCGAGTTTTTCCGCCGACTGAAGCTGTTCCTGTGTTTCCTGAAGCTCCTTATATGCCTTTTCGAGTTTATCTATCATGTAAGGCAGGCACATGTCGTTTTCGGCCAGGCCTTTAGCTATTGCAATCGCGTATTCCCTGCATGAAAGATATCCGCAGGCTCTGCAATTCAGCTCGTCCTGCTTTGAAAACTTGTTCGTTTGTGCGAGAATTTCCTTTATCTGTTCTTCGTCAGGAGCGGGAAGGCGTTTATCGCGGTTCTCGAACTCCCTCGACAGGTCTATATTCCGGGCGTTGTAAATATTGCTTTTCCATACCTGTTTATCCGCAGCCCTCATCCTGTCGTGGATGTAATTAATTACCTTTTCGCGTCTTGAATAGTAATTAAGGTTGCTGTCTATAGCCGGTCCCTTAATGCATCCTTCGCAGAAAAGTATGTCGATGAATCTGGCGTTAATCTTGTTGTTGAGCAGTTCGTGAAGTATTTCCTCGACCTTGCTTCTTCCTTCGACCACTATAATTTCCTTTTCGAGAATATCGCCCGGAATATCGGCGGTTTTTATCAGTCCGCCAGCGAGGGGGAATGATTTGCCGACGAGTCCTTCAGGCGGGTCAAATTCCGATTCATCAAGGTCCGACAAATCGATGTTGTTTTCATTCAGCATCTGTTTGAGTTCGGCGAAAGTAAGCACAGCGTCAATCGCGCCTTCAACTTTTTCGTCGTGGCATTCGCTTTTCTTCGCGATGCACGGGCCGATGAATACGACGCTTGTATCTTTCCCGAATGTTTCCTTGACGTACCTTCCCATAGCTACCATCGGCGAGACAATTTTAGCGAGTTTCGGTACGAGTTCGGAGAAATACATTTCGATATAATTATAAATTGCGGGACAGGCCGAACTTATAATTGTTTTTTTGCCGTTCCTTTCGATTTCAGAGAGATACTTCGGGCTTATCAGATCGGCGCCGAAGGCCGCCTCGCAGACTTTGCTGAAACCGAGTTTTCTCAATGCCGATGCGACCTTCGGGAAATTTTCCGGGAAGGACGCGGGAAATGAGGGAGCAACGACGGCAACTACGTTCCCGCGGGGTATTACCTCGCCGAGAACGTAGCCGGCTTCACTCTTTGTGTGTTTGGCGTTCTGCGAGCATACCGTGACGCAGTGTCCGCATGCGATGCATCTCTCCGACATGACTACTGCCTGCCCGTGCTCTACGCGGATGGCGATAGCCGGGCATTCTCTCACGCAGGAGTAACATCTCTTGCACAGATCCGGTATTGTCTCAACAGTGCCGTACATATATTATTTTTTTCTGCTTTTATAATGAGTATGGAGAATTTCGTGAGCCTTATGGCTGTTGGGCTCTCCGAAGAACTCCTTATAAAGTATTTTCACTGATTCGTTCTCGTGCGATTTTCTGTGCATCATCTTTGAGTCGATCTCATACAGAGCTTTTACTCTCTTGATTACCTTTTCGGGTTTCTGATGAATGGGCTGTCCGCCGCCGTTAATGCAGCCTCCGGGGCATGCCATTACTTCGATGAAGTGATATTTGCACGTGCCGTTTTCGACCTGGTCGAGAACCTGCGCAACATTGCCGATGCCGTTAACGACCGCGAAATTGAGTTTCAATCCGTTGAGATCGAGCGACAGTTCCTTAATCCCGTCGAAACCTCTTATCTGTTCAAATTCCAGTTTTTCGAGTTCCTTGCCTGTTATCATGAAGTGCGCGGTTCTTATGGCCGCTTCCATTACGCCGCCTGAAGTACCGAAAATTATGGCTGCTCCTGTTGATTCTCCGAGCGGATTATCAAAATCAGTGCTCGGGAGATCGCAGAAATCGATGCCTGCCATGTTGAAATACCTGACGAGTTCTCTTGTTGTGAGAACCGCGTCAACGTCGGGCATGTATTCTTCGGAAAGTTCCGGCCTGCTCGATTCGAATTTCTTAACGGTACATGGCATTATTGAAACCACTACAACGTCTTTCGGATCTATGCCGATTTTCTTCGCGTAATATGTTTTCAGCACGGCGCCTTCCATTTCGTGAGGCGACTTGCAGGTGGAAACGTGCTTAAGAAGTTCCGGTCTTCTGTGTTCAATGTACTTTACCCAGCCCGGGCAGCAGCTCGTGAACATCGGAAGGGGTTTATTTGTTGCAACCCTGTTTACGAGTTCAGTGGCTTCTTCCATGATAGTAAGGTCGGCCGCGAAGTTCGTGTCGAATACTCTCTTGAATCCGAGTCTTTTAAGTCCCGTAACGAGCTGTCCGGTCACATCGGAGCCCAGCGGCATATTATATTCTTCGCCGAGTGATGCGCGGACCGCTGGTGCTATCTGCGCCACGACGAATTTATTCTTGTTGTTAATAGCGTTAGCTACTTCCTTTAACTGGCCTTTTTCGCGAAGAGCCGCAGTCGGGCATACGAGTATGCACTGTCCGCAGAGAATGCAGTCGCTGATGTTAAGTCCTTTGTTGTAGGGAGTGGTAACTATGCTCTGGAAACCTCTCTTCGTGAAATCGATGGCGCCGACCTGCTGCACTTCGTTGCAGACGCGCACGCATCTGCCGCATAGTATGCACTTTGCAGGGTCGCGTTCCATCGACGGGCTCGAAATATCGATAGCGTGGTCTTTGGATTCGCCCGCGTAACGGTGCTCGCGGATGCCGTACTGCGCCGAAAGGTCCTGAAGTTCGCAGTTCTTGTTCCTGACGCAAATGAGGCAATCCTGCGGATGGTTTTCTATGAGAAGTTCAACGATCGTCTTCCTTGCTTTTCTCACTCTCGGGGAGTTCGTATCCACGACCATGCCTTCGTAAACGGGATACGCGCAGCTCGGAATGAGGCCTCTCTGGCCTTCCACTTCGACGGAACATATTCTGCAGGCGCCGGTGGGGAAGAGGTTCTTCATGTGGCACAGAGTCGGGATTGCGATTCCCGCCGATTTGGCGGCGTCGAGAATCGTCATTCCTTCTTCAGCATTAACTTTTATCTTATTTATTGTGAGTTCTACCATATTATTAAAATTCAAATTTTATTTTCAAAAACAGAGTTACGAAACGAGCACTGCTTCGAACTTGCAGTTGTCGACACACATTCCGCATTTAATGCACTTGTCTTCAACGATGTAATGCGCCTGACCCTTGTCACCGACGATAGCTTCGACGGGACATCTGCGGGCGCAGAGTCCGCAGCCTTCGCACAGGTCGTTGTTGATAACAAACGTGAGAAGTTCCTTGCAGACTCCTGCGGAGCATTTTCTGTCATACAGATGCTCTTCGTACTCGTCGCGGAAATACATCAGTCCCGAGAGAATGGGATTCGGCGCCGATTGACCCAGACCGCAGAGCGATGTATCCTTGATAACGTCTGCGAGACGCTGCAGGTGAATGATGCCTTTGAATCTCTGAAGCTGGTCCAGTTTGTTTTTTGTGTTCTTGTAACTCTGGGGAATCTTTTCGATTATTTCGAGCATACGTTTCGTGCCTTCGCGGCAGGGTACGCATTTCCCGCACGATTCGTTCTGAATGAACGTGAGGAAGAACTTCGCTACGTCGACCATGCACGTGGT
Organism: uncultured Ignavibacteriota bacterium; assembly: GCA_903831845.1. Taxonomy (GTDB): domain Bacteria; phylum Bacteroidota; class Ignavibacteria; order Tepidaquicellales; family Tepidaquicellaceae; genus CAIKZJ01. The sequence goes on along the minus strand of CAIKZJ010000372.1, from coordinate 21,480 downwards.
TTCGTCCATAACAACGAAACCGCCCGAGCCCATCATCGCGCCGACTTTCTTTAGTGATTCGTAATCGACGACGGTATCGAGAACCTGGTCGGGCAGACAACCGCCGGAAGGACCGCCTATCTGTACTGCTTTGAATTTCTTGTTTTCAGGAATGCCGCCGCCGATTTTAAATACGACTTCTCTTAATGTAATGCCCATCGGGACTTCTACGAGACCGGTATTCTTGACCTTGCCGCTTAGAGCGAATACTTTTGTGCCTTTGCTGGACGCCGTTCCTACAGAAGCAAACCATTCCGAGCCTCTTTTGAATACCTGCGGAATGTTCGCGAACGTTTCGACGTTGTTGATGACAGTCGGTTTGTTCCATAAACCGGAGACAGCCGGGTAAGGCGGACGGGGTTTGGGCATGCCGCGTTTGCCTTCGATAGAAGCAATCAGAGCGGTTTCTTCGCCGCAAACGAACGCGCCGGCGCCTTTTTTAATCTTGAGGTTGAAGGTGAATCCGCTGCCGAGAATATTCTCGCCGAGCAGACCGTATCTCTTGCATTCCTTTATCGTGTTTTCGAGTCTTTCGATAGCCAGCGGGTATTCGGCGCGGCAGTAAATGTATCCGAGCGAAGCTCCGATAGCGTAGCCGCCTATGAGCATACCTTCGACGACCTTATACGGGTCGCTTTCGAGGACCGATCTGTCCATGAACGCGCCCGGGTCGCCTTCGTCGGCGTTGCATATTATATACTTTGTTTCGGATTTCTGTTTAAGCGCAAATTCCCATTTCTTTCCTGTCGGGAACCCGCCGCCGCCTCTTCCGCGCAGACCGCTTGCGAGAACGTCTTTCACTACTTCATCGGGTTTCATGTGGCATATGACCTTATCGAGAGCCTTGAAACCGCCGTTTGAAATGTACGCGTCGATGGAGGTCGGGTTAACAACCCCGCAGTTCTCCAGAACGACCTTTAACTGGTGTTCGAAGAACGGGATTTTGTTTATGTTCTTTACTTCGCCGTTAGATTTGCCGTACGTGCCGAGAACGTTCTCGGAAAAAATTCCTTTTTCGACTAGAGTTTTCTTTATGAGTCTCGGTACGATTTTCGGACTGACCTGCGAATAGGAAATCCTGTCTCCGCCGGGGAGTTTTATATCGACTATCGGTTCCTGGGCGCAGCATCCGACGCAGCCTGTGGTTTCTATCTTAGCTTTAATGTTAAGTTTAGAAAGTTCGGCTCTTATCGCGTCTTCGACCTTCTGCGCGCCGGCGGCGAGGCCGCAGGTGCCTTTTCCGATTATAATGATAGGAACGTCGTGTTCCTCGTATCTTAATTTCTTATTCAGGTCCCTGAATTTCTTTTCGCAGTCAGTGTTGTGGTGGCACAGAGGGCCTTCCGTACAGCATCTGACGAACTGGTCGCACGGTTTTTCGGGCGAGTGCCAGCATTCCTTGCAGCATACGTCTATGAATGTTTTCATTTTACACCTGCTTTCTGTTTGTCCTGAACTTTAGTAACATTGTATTTCTTGATAATGCCCGGAATTTCCTTAACGGTTATTTTTCCGTAGTACTCGTCATTGACTGTAATTACCGGCGCGATCGAGCAAGCGCCGATACAGGCGACAGTTTCGAGAGTGAATTTCTTGTCTCTGGTTGTCTGACCCGCTTTGATACCCAGATTGGTTTCGAGTGTAAACAATATGTTCGCCGAATTGCAAACGTGGCACGCAGTACCCCTGCACACGCGTATTACGTTTTCGCCCAGCGGGGTGAGTCTGAACTGGTTGTAGAAAGTAGCGACGCCGTAAACACGGCTGAGCGGCAAGCCGACAAAATCCGATACTTCCTGCAACGCGCCTTCGGGCAAATATCCGTAAATATCCTGTACTGCCTGGAGAAGAGCTATAAGATTGCTCTTGTCTTTGGCGGGATACTTCTGAAAAATTTGTTTATGCATATGATTCTTTAATTTGTCTTTTGGAAACCTTCGCGGTTTCCGGGGAAAATAATTATACAAATAAAAACTTAAATACCTATAGCAAGCCCTGTAAGGGGCATGGTTTGACCTTTGAGTTTTTTGTTTTTCCTTCCGCTGCCGCGTCCTGTCTGTCCGGAGACTGAGACAGGAGATCAGTTTTTTTCATAGCGTTGCATTCCGGGAGTATGCAGCGGTTATATGTTTTTTCCTTTGTGAATTGTTTTGTGTATTCTATGGAGTAACAGGGAAACATTTTCGACTCCTGTACAAAATTACTCTTTATAAAATCATCTATCAATGACAAAGGATGTGATGCGGGGTGGTGAAAAATTTTTGAATAGTAATTCAGCGGACTATTATTTATGTTTCATAAATCTTTAAAACATTTCCGGAGGAATAAATGGCACTCATAGCAGTCATCGACGATGATCCTGATATCCGTGAAGCCAGCGAACTGGTATTATCATCAAAAGGTTACAAGGTCATCACCGCAAGCAATCCCAAAGAAGGATATGAAATTATCACGAACAACAAGCCCGATCTAATCATACTTGACGTAATGATGGACGAACCCGACGACGGTTTCTTTCTCGCGCAGAAACTCCGCAGGGAAAACAACAAGACGCCGATAATCATGTACACATCGATTTCGAAGGCGGTCGGAATGGATTTCGGAGCGAGCGAAATGGTCCCGGTTGACGATTTCGTCGAGAAGCCGATTTCACCCGATATGTTAATCCAAAAAGTTGAAAACCTTTTAAAAAAGTAGGGGCTTATGTTAGTATTAGAGAAAAATTCAATTACAGAAGAACTCGAAGCACTGGTTAAAGAGCACGGAAGCGAACGTTCGGCGCTTATGCCGATTCTGCAGGCTGTACAGCGCAAGCACAGATACATTCCGGATTTTGCTCAGCAGGAAATAGCGCGTCTGCTCGACATTCATCCCGTCGAGGTTTACAGCGTGATTTCCTTCTACTCATTCCTTCATTCCGAACCGCAGGGAAGGAACATCGTAAGACTCTGCAGGACAATAGTCTGCGACATGGCGGGTAAGGAAGAAGTCGAAAAAGCAATAAAGAGAGAACTTAAGATCAGCAAAGCGGGAGAAACAACGAAAGATAAGAAGATAACCCTCGAGCACACGAACTGCTTAGGCATGTGCGACCAGGGTCCCGCGATGATGGTCAACGATAAGATTTACACAAAACTCACCCCCGAAAAGGCGGTAGAGATAATCAAAGATATAAAGTAGTTTAATTAAATAGTTTGAAAAGCGGACTTCCCGGAATTAAAGCGGGATGTTCGCTTTTTTTATCATTCCCCGAAGTTCCTACAAAGCGAAATAATTAAACATCCGTTTACATGTATTATGGAATTACCGCAAATCGCAAATATGTCAGCCTGAGATGCGTTTTTTCATACTTTTGTAGGTAGTAAATAATAATAATTAATTAAGTTATTATTGTATAATATTCTTCGTTTCCCCGAATGAAAAAAGTGAAGAAATCTGAAATAAATCCCACGATTTCTCTTAACAGAGAATATACTTTATATTTTACATGCGCGGAAAATAAGCATATCAATATTAAATACATTTCAAATAATTTTTTAATTCAACCGAATCAGCAATGAAAAATTTCAAGAGGATTTTATTCCTTACTCTTTGCATCATCGTTACTTCTTCAGTACTCTACTCCGCCACGACTCCGAGAGGAGTAAAATTGTCGCAGAACGGCAGCGGATACAGAGTTGATTTTAACCTTCCCGAATACGGCAGGGATTATGTCAAAGCAGGCGGTCAGGAATACCTGCTTCTGAACGTTCCCGAATACGGAATCACATCGGAAACAGGGTTACCGCAGCTTCCGCAGATTTCTTTCTTCATGTTAATAGGAAAGAATGAGCAGAAAGTATCTGTAAGCGAAATAAATCAGAACAATATAAAGAGCGTTCTGAATAACCGCATATATCCCAAACAGATGCCCTGGGAAAAGAACAACAGGCTTGAAGACAGGCCGTTTGTTATAAACGAACAGTATTACAATTCAAAGGAAAGCGTGGACGGACCTTTCGTCGTCGTGTCGGAACCTTTCATCATGGGCGGCGCGAAGGGCGTTATGGTCACGATTTATCCTTTCGCATATAATCCTTCAAGGAACGAACTTACTGAAACCCGTTCCGGAAGTTTCAACATAAACCTTCAGTACGCGGCGGACGTGGATTTTTCGCCGAGACCGGCCATGGACGAGTATTTCGGAAGCATGTTCGTAAACTACAGCCAGAAGAACACCAAAGGCACGAACAATTATCTTATAATCACTGCTCCCGAATTTGAAAGCGGGCTTGCGCCGTTCGTAACCCATAAACAGGGACTCGGATACAACGTTACAGTCGTGAACACGGGCGTTACAGGAACGACAAATACCGCGGTAAAGGCATACATACAGAACCTCTACAACAACGTTTCGACCAGGCCTGAATTCATTCTTCTTGTCGGCGATATCGACAAGATTCCCGAATGGATAGGCATCGGCGAAGGCACTCCTCATACAGACTGGAACTACGGACTTCTTGAAGGCGGCGACCAGTATGTAGACGCTTTTGTAGGAAGGTTCCCGATTCAGAATCTTACGCAATTGTCAAACATAATCACTAAGACGATATACATGGAAAACGGCGTGAACAGTCTCTGGAAGAAGAACGTGTTCATGGCCTCGACAGACAACTATTCTATAACAGAAGCGACGCACAATTTTGTAATCGATTCATTCTTTACCCCAAACCAGTATACGGTAAACACCAAACTGTACAGCCACAGCGGCGCGACGACAACACAGGTAGCGCAGTCGATCGACTCAGGAAAGATTTTCGCGATTTATTCCGGTCACGGTGCGGAAACTTACTGGGCTGACGGACCTGTTTTCTACCAGTCGAATGTAAACGCATTGAACAACACGATATTCCCGTTCGTGTATTCATTTGCCTGTATTACGGGCTCATACCACATCAGCGGCGAATGTTTCGCGGAAACCTGGATAAGAATCGCCAAGGGTGGCGTTATTTTCTGGGGTTCGTCCGTAAACTCTTACTGGGATGAAGACGATATTCTCGAAAGAAGAATTGAAAGGGCGCTGTTCACCGATAATCTAAAGAGAAACGCCGAGAACTTCGTAAAAGGCAAAGTTTATCTTATTCAGTACTATGGCAGCATAACAGCGACAATGCAGAGATACATTGAAATGTACAACTGCATGGGCGATCCGTCAATCTATCAGAGAGCGTACGGACCCGCAATATCGCACACTCCGCTTCCGAACACGGAAAACCTTGCAGGACCATACGCGGTTAACTGCGTAGTAAGTCCTTCGGGCAGCGCGATTACGGGAACGAAGATGTTCTGGACAAGGACAAGCGCGTTCGACAGCGTCACAATGACGAATACAAGCGGAAACAACTGGACAGCGAACATTCCCGGTAACGGTTCAGTCGCTACATATAAGTACTACATCAGGACACAGGATGCTATGGGAAGAGTCACATATCTTCCGGGCGGAGCGCCAGCGAACTACTTCCAGTTCGTCGCGAGCACGGATACGCAGAATCCCGTTATTACGCATACAGGGATGAGCGATGTACCCAAAGTACAGTGGCCTGCGACCGTATCGGCCAGCGTAACCGATAATATCGGAGTCGATTCCGTATGGGTGAGATGGTACAAGAATAACACCTCAACAGGAATAAAGCACTTCAAGCTTAATCTTGCCGGCGGCAATACATATTCGGCGGCGTTCAATTCTCTGAATAATGATGTCGCGTACAACGACTCAATATTCTACAGAGTATTTGCCAGAGACGTATCGAGCGGACATAATACGGACTCGACAGCGCTGTATAAATTCAAAATAATCAATCAGGCCAACATCTACATCGGGACAGGAACATCATCATCGAACTATCCGTTTACTACATACTGGATGGACGGAAGGACTCAGATGTTATTTACCGCAGCTGAGCTAAACGCCGCGGGCGCGGGCATTAACAGCGCGATAATGAAGATAGGATTCAACGTAATTTCGAATTCGACGCAGGTGATGAACGGATTCAACGTAAGATTCCAGCATACAAGTCAGACCTCGCTTACGGGCTGGGTATCAACGGGCTGGACGACAGCATTCTCGGGAACATACGCGGTACCCGGAACCGGCTGGCAGATGATAGACATGGCGTCTCCTTATTTCGTATACAACGGAACAAGCAACCTGCTTGTCGAGATCTGCTATGACAACACTTCGTATACGTCGTATTCACCGGTAAATGCCACATCGGTTGCAAACATGACTTACGGCTATTACACTGACAACAGCACCGGCTGTACGATGACCAGCGGTGCAGTACAGTCATACAGACCTAACCTCGCGCTTACGATTTCAACCGCGCTCGGAACGGGAAACAGCACGACAGTCATTCCCGACAAGTACGAAATGTCGCAGAACTATCCGAACCCGTTCAATCCGGTGACGAAGATCAACTTCGCACTGCCGAAACAGGGTCTTGTAACTCTGAAGATATACGACGTTCTCGGAAGGGAAGTAAGGACACTCGTTAACGAAGTGAAGCAGGCGGGTAACTATTCCGTCGACTTCAACGGCGCGGAATTCTCAAGCGGCGTATACTTCTACAGGATCGAGTCGAACGATTTCACAGACGTGAAGCGAATGATACTCGTGAAGTAATATTTATCTGAAAGATATTTAAAGGCTGCCATCAGGCAGCCTTTTTTATTATCAAATTGTAAACACGGAATCAAGCGTACTTCGTCATTGTTTTTTTTGTATTATTAGAGTAAGTTTTTAGGTTAAGAGAAACAATTTATACACATTTTCACAGGGTAAACAAAGCATGGAAAACAACTATCCGACTCAGATTAAGAAAATCGATAATACTGCGCTGAGGGTGCAATGGAGCGACGGCAAGGTATCCGAAATAGCACTTACAAAACTAAGGGACGAATGTCCCTGCGTACACTGCAAAGGTGAATCCGTATTATTCGAAAGTTACATACCGATAAAAACACCGTTCAAAGCCGCGGGATATTACGAGATTGACAAGATAGAAGTGATGGGTAATTACGCGATAACGATAAAGTGGAAAGACGGTCACGATACTGGAATTTACACGTGGGATATATTAAGAAAGCTTTGAACAGCCCTGTTTTTTAACCTGCTTTCAATCAAATGATTAAACTATGTGAACGGTTTACTCCGGTGTTCTGCCGTGTACTTCCGTTTGCCGATAATCGTGATTTTTGGAATCGTATCAGTATTCACGCTGCAGAGCCGCGATAAGCACTTCGAGCAGCTGTTCGCGCGTGAACGGTTTTGAAATATAGTCGGTAAAACCGTTAGCAAGAATTTTTTCTTTTTCTCCCGCGAGCGCGTAACCTGTAACCGCGACTATCGGAATACTTTTATAAGCAGGCAGTTTCCTTATTTCCCGGGCCGTTTCAAGGCCGTTCATACCGATTCCGAGATTAATGTCCATCATTATAAGGACATATTTTTCCTTAGGTATTGCCTTGAGCGCTTCCATTCCCGACGATACGTCATCGACATCAAAATGCGTCTGCAGAAAACGCTTGATCAGCACTTTGTTTGTTTTATTATCCTCTACGAGTAGAATCTTCTGTTTCGTGTTCTGTGAATCCTGTGTCACTTTGCCGTGAACCGGTAATTCCGTTTGATGTTCCTTGTGTTTGTATTCTGCGGCGGCCGGGAAGCAAATCGTAAATACGGAGCCCTTTCCAAGTTCGCTTTCGACTTCAATTTTGCCGTTCATCAGCTCGACCATCTTTTTCGAAAGCGTGAGCCCGAGGCCTGTTCCCTCGTAATTTCTGCTGATGCCTTCGCTTACCTGCCTGAACTCGTTGAATATGATTTTCTGGTTGTCTCTTGTAATACCTATGCCCGTATCTGAAACGCTTACAACAACGACTTCTTTTCCCCCGACTCTTTTTCTGTAGACTTTAACGCCTATACCGCCTTTATGCGTGTACTTAAGAGCGTTATCAAATACGTTGGTTATTATCTGGTTGAAAATCTCCGTATCAATAACCACCATGCAGTTATTGTCGTCTATATCGAGAGAAAAATTAAGGCTTTTGTTTGCCGCAAGGTTCCTGAATATCTTCGAAAGGGAAGCGATTTCAACGGAAAGGTTGACTTCCGAATAATTCGGCCTGAAATTGTCGGATTCGAGGTGAGCAAGTTCGAGTATCGAATTCAGAGTGTTTAAAAGTCTTCTTGCCGAGGAATGAATATCGCGTATCATCGAGAGATGCTCCTTGTTCTCGAGTTCTTCTTTAAGTATGTCGGAGAAGCCGAGAATCGCGCTCATCGGCGTTCTGAACTCGTGGCTCATGTTTGCAATGAGCGCAGTTTTCATTCTGTTCGCCTCTTCGCTTTTTTCCTTCGCTTCGATTGTTCTTGAAATGTCGTTGTAGATGACGAGAATTCCGTCCTCTTTGTTTTCGATCTTTACCGGGAGCCCCAGCGCCGAAACCCAGATCGTTTTCCCGTCCTTGCTTTTGCGTTTCGTGTCTTTTCTCACTATCATTCTGCCGAGCGCGTTTCTCGAGAGTTCACCTGCTTCCTCGAGATGGCTTTCCGGCACAATGAACTGGTTGATGTTCTTTGATCTGATCTCGTCGAATGAGTAATTGAACAGTTTTTCGAAAGATTCGTTGACGTGTATCACCTCGTTCTTTTTATTCAAAACAACGATGGCGTCCGGCGATTTATCGTAATGCTGCGCCGAAAATGAAGTGTTTACCGAAACATCTCTGATGTCCATTTCCCTATTGATCATTTATTTTTTTTGATTTGAACAGATACAGAATTACCCTATTCTTTCTGTTAAACAAAAATGCCGCTGAAAACTGGCCGGTCTATCCCTCGCTATATACAAATGCCGGACAGATGATTAATTTGGAAATGTTACCTGTTATCCCTAATAATAAGTGATTTCCAAAAGTTGTATTTCCTCCGCTTTCTCCTAAACTTTTGAGAGATCAAGTAAAAATATCCCTTTTTGGTTATCTTTTCAACTCAAATCGAAAAGATTTTTCAGGAATTTTCCTGTATATGAATTTCTGCAGAATGAGATTTCCTCCGGAGTACCCGCCGTGACTATTTTCCCGCCTTCGTCGCCAGATTCGGGTCCCAGGTCGATAATGTGGTCGGCGTTTTTTATCACCTCCAGGTTATGCTCTATTACAAGAACGGAGTTGCCGCGTTTTATAAGAGCGTCGAAGCATCTCATAAGTTTTGATATGTCATAATAGTGAAGGCCCGTTGTAGGTTCGTCGAATATGAAAAGTGTGTTCGAAGACTTCATCTGGTTGGCGAGGTGGTAAGCGAGTTTAACTCGCTGCGATTCGCCGCCCGAGAGCGAAGTTCCAGACTGGCCGAGTTTAATGTAACCCAGACCGACGTCTTCCAGAACCTTGAGTTTTTTTACTATCTTCGGATACGGTTTGAAGAACTTTATCGCCGACGATACCGTCATATCAAGCACTTCGCAGATGTTCCTGCCGTGTCCGTTGTTTCCCTGAATTTTGACTTCCAGTGTATCCGCCTTGTATCTTTTTCCCGAACACGACTCGCATTCGAGAAATATGTCAGCCATGAACTGCATTTCGACTTTAATCACGCCTGCCCCCTCGCAGGTTTCGCACCTGCCTCCCGGCACGTTGAAAGAAAAAGTGCCGCTGTCGAAGTTCTTCCGTTTCGCGTAGGGAGTCGACGCGAAAGCTTCCCTGATGTCGTCAAATGCCTTTATGTAAGTAACCGGATTGCTGCGTATGCTTTTGCCTATCTGCGACTGGTCGATAAGCTCTACGTTCTCAAGATTCTCGCATCCCTCTATTCTGTCGTGCTCGCCGATCTTGTCCTCGTAAAATCCTTCGAGCTTTTTCTTGAGAGCCCCGTAGAGTATATTGTTTACGAGCGTGGATTTTCCCGAACCGCTTACGCCTGTAATGCAGGTGAATGTATTGAGAGGAATTTTAACGTCAATGTTCTTCAGGTTGTTTTCCCTGGCTCCGACGATTTTTATGAATTTCGTTTCCTTCGTGATTTCTTTAGGGTCGCGGTTAAGTTCAATTCCGTTTCTTCCGTTAATGTACTTTGCGGTCAGTGACTTTCCGTCTTCGAGAAGCCGGTCATAAGTGCCCTGGAAAACTATCTCGCCGCCGTTTTCGCCCGCAAGCGGTCCGATATCGATAATTTCGTCGGCTTCTTTCATCATGTCCTTGTCATGTTCTACTACGAGCACGGAATTGCCTATGTCGCGCAGCGATTTCATAATGTTGATAAGTTTTTCGTTATCTCTCGGATGAAGCCCTATTGAAGGTTCATCAAGAACGTAAATCGAGCCGACCAGCGACGAGCCCAGAGATGTGGCGAGATTAATCCTCTGCGCTTCTCCGCCGGAGAGAGTGGCCGAAAGCCTGTCGAGAGTAAGATACGTCAGGCCGACGTCCACAAGAAACTTCAGGCGTGAAACTATTTCGTCAAGAATCCTGCCCGACACCTTTTTGCTGTACTCGTCGAGGTTAAGCGTCGAGAAGAATTCATAAGCTTCCGAAATCTTCATTCTGACTATGTCGTGAATGCACATTCCGTTTATCTTCACATACAGCGCTTCCTTCCGCAGTCTTGCTCCGCCGCACTCGCTGCATGTGGTGTAAGCCCTGTACCTGTTGAGCAGCACCCTGTAATGTAGTTTGTACATTGCTTCCCGCTCGACCATTCTGAAGAACTTATTTATTCCGCTGTATCTTTTCCCGCCTTTGAACACGAATTCGAGGGCTTTCTGATTTAATGTTCTGAACGGAACGTTAACGTCGACCCCGTAGTCTTCCGCTTCGAGGATAAGGTCAGTCAGATGTTTTGAATGCTTGGGAGTTGAAAAAGGAACTATTGCGTTGTTGACAAGCGATTTATTCCTGTCGGGAATGACGAGGTCCATGTCGATATCCATTGTTCTCCCGAAACCCTGGCACTTCTTGCAGGCGCCGAACGGGTTGTTGAACGAGAAAAGCCTCGGTTCCGGCTCTTCGAACGTCATTCCGTCGGTTTCGAAAAACTTGTTGTAATGCCTGTCTGCAAAATTCCTGTCGCCGAATATCCTTATCGTCAGGTAACCGTTTCCTTCCGCGAAAGCCGATTCGAGTGAATCGGTCAGGCGAGTTACAGATTCGCTGTCATCAGGGTCGAAATTAAGGCGGTCTATAACCATGTAAAGATGAGACTCTTTCAGGGATTTGATTAATTCCGCCGGAGTACGTCCTTCAATTTCATTAATATCGACTGTTTCGGTATTAACTATAATTTTATAAAATCCTTTTGCCCGCAGCGCAGAGAAAAGCTCCTCCGGATTCTTAATATTCTCTTTCTTAATGCCCGCAAGAACGAAAAGTTTCTGCCTGCCTCCTGCGGAAATTTCATTTATGATTGATGCAGGTGAATCTTTTCTGACGGTTTTGCCGCTGACGGGCGAAACTGTTTCACCGATACGCGCGAACAGTAGCCGCAGGTAATCGTAAATTTCAGTTACCGTGCCTACGGTAGAACGCGAGTTTCTTGAAGTGGATTTCTGTTCGATAGCCATCGAGGGCGCAAGCCCTGAAATGAAATCGACCTCGGGCTTGTTCATTTTTTCGAGAAACTGACGGGCGTATGAAGAGAGGCTCTCAACGTATCTTCTCTGGCCTTCGGCGTAGACAGTATCGAATACCAGCGATGATTTTCCCGAACCGCTTACACCCGTGAACACTACAAGTTTGTATTTGGGAATATTAATGCTAACGTTCTTAAGGTTGTTCACTCTCGCGCCTTTGATAACGATGAAGTTCTTCGAATCGTCAGCCGGTACGGATTTCTTTTTCCTGTATGTAGTTTTCTTTTCCTTCAATTCTTTACGGTCAACTTGGAATTTACCAATCGGTAATTTCGTATGAAAGTCAAAAAACAATGAAAATTCAGGAAAAAACCCTGTCTAAATCGAAAATGTGAATGTACAGGAGTTCAGGTTGTTTTTGATAAATTACCGCGCAATTTTACCGGTTTATTATTGAAATAATGGTGTTTTGTAAACTGTTAATTTTTATTAACTTGCAGTAATTAAATATAGCAAATTATATTATAAACAGAATAAGGAGAGAGTCAGCATGAAAATCGGAAATGTTAAATATTTTACCGCCCTTTTTATTGCCGCGGTGATGCTTATGCAGTTGTCATCCTGTATAGAAATCGAAAGGAACATTAAAATCAATTCGGACGGCAGCGGAACTGAAAGTCAGAAGATAAGCATTGACAGGTCGTTCTACGATATGATGATAATGCTCGTATCATCCCTGGACACTGCGAAAGGAAAAAGCATAAGGGATTCGTTATATAACCACGAGGATTTTGTGAAAAAGATCCGTTCGGATTTCGAAAATTCGAAGGAGACTGAACTGAAACGGCTTGAAGGAATGACCAACGCCGATTCCTCAACGACATATTTTATCGACTATGCCTTCAACAAAATTGAAGCACTCGGAAAAATGACGAACACAAATCCCGATGGTCTTGGAGGGGATTCAAAAGCAGATATTAAATGGGAAGACAAGGGCAGGGAAGTGTTATTCTCTCTTATATACAAGCCGCAGGACAGCGGAGACAACTCGTCCGGCAAGGAAATGAGCTATATGTTTGAGGGCAAGCAGATGAGAGTAAACATAGAATTCCCTTATGAGATTTTATCCACGAACGCCGCAAAATATTCGGGGAAAAAGGCTGAATGGATTATCGGAATGAAAAACCTTGCAGAAGACCCGTCGCTTCTTTTTCTCGAAGCGCGTCTCAAGAAATAATCATACCCGGCCGAATACAATTTTACCGTTGAGGAACGTAGTTTCCACAACGGTATTTTTTATTTCCTCCGGAGTTGACACGAACAAATCCCTGTCAAGTACGATAAGGTCGGCGTTTTTTCCGACAGCGACGGAACCGGCTGTCTTTTCAGTATAAGATGCATAAGCGTTATTCGCCGTGTAGGCCTCAAGGCATGTAACAAGGCCGAGAGCGTATTCTGTTCTGAACCCTTCGGGAAAACCGTTTGCTTTTCTTGTCATCGCATAATAAATATTATCGAAAGGATTTACCGGCACTACGGGAAAGTCAGTACCGAAACAGAGTCTGACGCCTTTACCGGCGAGTTTTTTAAACACGTGCGTAGTCTCTGGATGTGCCAGAGATTCGTCCGCCACTTTAGCGTCGAAGAAAATATGCGCCGGCTGTACGGAAGCAATAATACCGAGTCTTGCGAATCTTTCAACGTCCTTGTCTGCGATATGCTGGGCATGCTCCATTCTGAACCTGCGGTTTTTGCTGCCGTTTTTTTCAGCTAGATGTTCAGCGAAATCAAGCACTTCCGATACAGCAAGGTCTCCGATTGCGTGTACAACGATCTGGTATCCCGCTTTATCGATTAACTCGCCTGTTTCTCTGAATTCGCCGTTCAATACCATCTCGGTTCTAAGGCCGTTATAACCTATACCCTTGTAATTGTCGAAGAACAGCGCAGCTTTGCTTGAGAGCGAGCCGTCGTAGAACGCCTTTAATCCGCCGAAGCGTATAAAATCTCTGTACGGGGAGAATTCCTCTTTGTAAGATTTGATTTTGCCGAATTCTCCGAACGGTATTACCGAATTAATTCTAAGTTCAAGCTTGTTTGCTTCGTAAAGCGATTTGTACACGTCCAGATCTTCGCGCCAGGAAATATCCGTAACGGATGTGATGCCCTGTCTGTGAAGCCTGCTGATTTCGTCAGCCAGTACAGACTGCTTTTCCGCAAGCGATTTTTCGGGAATGAATTTAAGCGCGTAATACATCGCGCGTTCTTTAAGTTCTCCCGTCAGAACGTTTTCTTTATCCGTAATCAGTTCGTCGGCGTGAAACTCTCCTTTTTTGCTTTCAATGCCAATCATCTGCAGTGCAAGTGAGTTGCATATAACTGAATGAAGGTCGGTCCTGAATATTACAACAGGAACATCGCTGCATATGCTGTCGAGAAGGTCTCTGCTGACGCTGAAATTTTCTTTAAAATTTGTTTCGGAGAAATACCCCCCTACAATCCAGTTTCCGCCCTTCAACCCAGACCTGTAACTCTGAATTCTTAACCTGAATTCCGATTCAGTACCTGCATATCTAAGGTCCACTTCAGAGCTAACGAGCGCTCCCTTGAAAAGATGGACGTGTCCGTCGGAGAAGGCAGGCATAACGAACCTGCCTTTAAGATCGAGCATAGTATCGTAGCGATTGTCCGTATTTTTTCCGCTGCCTGCGAATATTATTTTTCCCGTTTCGTCGTCGATGCCGGCGGAAGAAGCAAAATAATTTTTACCGAGCCATATTTTGGCGTTGTGCAAAAGGGTTTTCATATTACAAAAAAAGGGGGCTTAAGCCCCCTTCATTATTTGATTACCGACAGTTTTTTTGTTTCGCTGTAGTTTTTAGTGCTTAGCCTGTAGAAATAAATTCCGCTTGTAAGTTTGTCAGCCCTGAAAGTCGCCTCGTAAGTGCCTGATTTGAGGTCGGAGTTCACCAGGGTAGTGACTTCGCGTCCGAGCATGTCGTAAATTTTCAGAGTAACGAATCCCGATTCCCGTATGCCGAATTTAATCAGTGTCGAAGGATTAAAAGGATTCGGATAGTTCTGTCCGAGGAAGAATTTATCCGGAACAGTTGTGTTGTAGTTGGTGATACCGATAAGCGCGCCGTTCAGTTCCCACGTGCCTCTTCCGTGCGTGCCGATTCTAAGCTTGCCGGATGCCTGGTTGTAATCAAGATGCATTGCCACTGTGTTCGGCAGTCCCGTGGCGAGTTCGGTCCAGTTTGTACCGTTGTTTGTAGTCATGAAAACACCTATATCCGTAGCGCAGAGCACGACGTTCGTGTTATGTCCCGGATAATAGAACATCGCGTCGTTTGCCGGAGAATCAGGAAGCGCGTAGCTTAAACTGAACCAGCTTGCACCGCCGTTTGATGTCTTGTAAATTTTATTGCCGCCGAATCCAGACATGGAAACGAGGCAGACAAGATTTGAATCCGGATGAACGGAAATGCTCGTTATTGTCTTGCTCGGCAGACCCGTGTTTGCGTTCGTAAAAGTATATCCGCCGTCGGTTGACCTGTACACTACCGATCCGTAGGTTGCGTAAATATAATTCGGGTTTGTTTTGCTGATAGCCATATTTGAAACCGAGCCGCTGAAAGCACTCGATATCTGGAACCATGATGCGCCCATGTTAGTGGTTTTGAACACGTTGTTTCTCGCGGTATAGAATATTTCGACAGAATCTGGATGAGCAATAATCGGAGCGACCCATGCTCCCGAACCTGAAAGACCTGTCGTTGCTGCCGCCCATGAAGTTCCGTTGTTAACGGATCTCTGCAGGCCGTTATTCTGTGTTTCGCCGAGCATATAATTGGAGTTGTTCGGCTGGAAACAGACTTCGCCGCCGTCGCCGCCGAATCCGGCAGTCCAGTTCGTTGTTCCGAACGTCTGCTGCGAGCCGTTGTCCTGCGTTCCTCCCATTAGATGCGCCGCATTATTCGGGTCGGAAGTCATTCTGTAAAACTGTGTAATAGTGAGGCCTGCATTTCTGTTGAGCCATGTTGTGCCCTGATTAGAAGAGAACCATACGCCGCCGTCGTTGACGCAGTACATCGAATTCACATCGGTAGGATGGAATTCGAAGTTGTGGTTATCGACGTGAACGTTGCCGCCGGAATATCCGTTTGTCACGTTCATGAAATTATTTCCGTCCTGTGTTCTCCACACGTCAATAGTGCCGATGAAAGCGAGGTTGGAATCGATAGGGCTTGCCTGCACATAGAAGTCATACCATGCCTGACCGCCGTTGAAATTCGTTCCCACGGAAATCTGCGTGAAAGTAGCGCCTGCGTCCGTTGATTTATATGCGTTCACCGTCGATCCTGAATAAGTGGAAGCATAAAGGACTCTCGGGTGGAGTTTGCAGATTGCAATGTGATTTCTTGAGCCGAGCGACGGAAAAGTTCCTGCCGTAAAAGTAGCGCCTCCGTCAGTGGATATCTTGTACCCGCTTCCCTGTCCGATAATATAAACTTTCGAGCCGTCGGGCGAGAATACGACGTCGTCGCATCTTCCCGAAACAGCGGAACTCCAGTTCATGCCGCCGTCTGTCGAGCGCATGAGACCGCTTGTTCCCATGGCGGCAAGGAGGTAATTAGAGTTTCCGGGTTTTATCACTATTCTCGAGAAATATGAACTTGTAGGAAGACCAGTAGTATAGTTTGTCCAGTTGTCTCCGCCGTTCGTTGATTTTAAAAGCCCTCTTCCGTAATACGAAGCGCCGCTGTAAGTGGCTTCGCCCGTTCCGTAATAAACTATGTTCGTGTTTGTCGGGTCGATTGCAAGCGCTCCTGAAGACATCGATACTTCGAAGTCGGTTTTAGGCGTCCAGTTGAGACCGCCGTTAGTCGACTTCCACACGCCGCCGAAAGCCGCGCCAATGTATACGATATTCGGATTGTTCGGGTCGAGTTTGATCGTTACAGTTCTTCCCGATATGTTTCCGTAATTGAAATAATAGCCGGGTGTAGGCCCGAGATTTGTCCAGTACACGTCTTTAGGATTCAGGAAAAAGCCGTTTTGCTTCCTGAGTTCGTCGCGCTGTTTAAGAGCGTTAGCATATGCGTTTTGAGGAATGAATCCGTCAGGGTACATTCTTTGTTCGTAAAACCATCTTTCCCTGTTAAACGGAACGGAAGATTTCGTGTTGTCATCCGCGTTGTTGTACGGGCTTCCCGTAAAGCTGAATTCCTGCGCCTGTACGAGCACAGGAAAGAGCATTATAAGAAACAGATAATGAAATTTACTCATTGATTTTGTTAGTATTGATTTTATAAAATATGCAGACTGAATAAAATTGAAATTTTTGTAAAAAATATATAAAATAAAAAAATGTTTATTATTCCTGACATATCATTATTAAAATTAAACAAAAATTATGAGATTGCATATTCAATTCTGCGAGATATACTCGAATTGAACTGCCCCGATATAAAAAAACTCGAAACACTTTACGGAAGGCAAAAAGCAGGCGCAATTCAGCAGCTTATCAGGAATTTTATAAAAAGCAATTTTCAAAGCGCAAGAAAGGTGCGTTCACATAATCCGGATTCTCCTATGGAAATCACTCTTGCGAGAAACGCGATAGAGAGAAACGCCGATTATCAGAACGTGCATTCGTCAATACTGCTTAACAGGATACCCGATACAAAGCATCTGGGGGTATTTTACGGAAATTACTCGGAAAGCATCAGGAATATAATAATCAAGTACAACGAACTTAACCTTAAAAGGAAATGCGAGATAGGAGCGGCAACACACCTTAACAGGGTAGGAGCTGTCGTATTTCAGCTGAAGATGAACGATCCCGGTACTTATGAATACAGCGCTACCGCAATGCTTCACGACGCGATTGAAGATCTTGCGCGGCTTAAAAGGAAATCGAACGGGAAGCTCGACGTCGATTCGTATAACCGTTTCATAGACGAAAATATACCGGAACGTTTACAGAGCGGGGTGAAAATTCTCACAAACCATTACAACATCCTTTTGAGCTATGTTATCGATATACTTGAAGAGGAAGACAAGGCATATACTCTGAAGAACATACTTTCGGAGATCGATAAAATTGCCTCGCTTAAAAGCAGAGAGCTCTCCGTCTATGCTGAAAAGATGCACGGTGTCTTTCTGAATGCAGAAACGGAGGGCAATTTAATCGAAGCGCTCAGATGGGAATGCTACAGAAATCTGTATCTTGAAGGCATTGCAAAAGAGACATCCGGAAGAAAAGACCACAGGATATACGAGATTAAAGGTGTCGACCTGTCTGACAATTCGCACGGCAAGGGCGCATTGTCAATCGACGCCAGGATAAGGAACATAAATAAAAACCTTATGTGGGGAATCAAGGGTTATTCCATGAAGTCAACATGGAAACCATTCAACGCTCACATACAGGAAGTAATAGAGGACGCGTACCAGTCCGCCGAATATCTTATACTGAGCGACCTGCTGCAGCCTCATTCGTCAACCGACTTTGTGATGTCGGCTCTTCTGAAGATAATCAAGCTGGAAAACGTTTTTTATCTCTGACAGCTCATTTAACGAGCGACATTTTTTTCGTCTCCGAATACACCCGGTTTTTCGCGTCAAAAAACACAAGCCTGTAAAAATAAACTCCCGAAGGAAGCGAAGACGCGTCGAAAATTGCAGTGTATTCACCTGAAGACATTCTGCTGCTGACGGGGGACGCGACCTTATCGCCTTTTATATCGAATACTGATAATTCCACGAAACCCGGAGTTCTGATATTCATGCATATTTTTGTAAAGGCATTGAACGGATTCGGATAATTCTGCGAAATGCTGAAGAATACGGGCGTCTGATTTTCGGTTATGCCTATCGAATTGTAAACTCTGATCCCGCGGTTATCGATGTAATTCCATGCGCCGGTATAGTTTCTGTCGATAGTCGCATAAAGCGTATCGCTGCCGCTTGTAGCCGGTGCAGTATATGAGAAGTCCACCGATATGGTGCTCGTAAAGACGATCGGGTTCTTGTGTGTGAGTTCACCGTTAAGAAGTTTAAGAAATGAAGAGCCGGGTCCTGCTGCAAGTGATCCGCGTTTCACCGCGATGTCGACGCCTGCGTTTGCCGGTCCGGGAAAAAGCAGCGTAACGGTAAAGATAACTGTCTGCCCCGTCTGCACCGAATCGGGACCTTCGATAGTTCCGGTAATTCCGGTGCCGAAGTTATGGCAGCTGCTGCAACCCGCGCTTGTAGTTTTTTTTGTCCTGCCGCTGATTCCGTTGGGGTTTGAAAATGAATTATTGAATGCGGCAATCAGAAGAACAATGACAGGAATGAATACAATAAAAATTGAATCTCTTGTTGTTTTCATTTTTATGTATATTATTAGGGGGATATTGAAGTAAATTTATGAAAAAAAGAATTAAAAAAGCAAGTAAAACGAACGGATATATGTTAATGAAAAGAAGGAAAACGGGAGATAAATCGTAAAAGGAAATAAAAAAGCCCGGCTTTGAGAGCCGGGCCGTATTGGAATTAACTTTTATTATTTAATAAGCGACATTTTTTTTACTTCTCTGAAATCACCTGCTTCAATTTTGTAATAATAAATTCCCGATGAATATTTTGAAGCGTCGAAATTCACGAAGTAATTACCCGCATTCTGATATTCGTTGACAAGTGAGGAAACCTGTCTGCCTGTCATGTCATATACTGTTACTTTCACGTTTGACGCCTTTGCGATTCCGTAAGTGATTTTTGTTACGGGGTTGAAAGGATTCGGAAAATTCTGGTTCATGTAAAAGCTGACAGGTGTTTCATTGTTGACGATACCCGAAACCGTGTAAATTTTGAAACCTTTATTTGGAGTCCAGTTATATGCTCCTGAATATCCTCTGTCTATTGTAGCATAGAGTGTATCAGAGCCAGCCGAGCCCGGAGCGGTATAAGAGAACTGAATGGTTTTCGGATTGACGTATGTAATCGCAGCGCTGTGCACGAGGTCGCCGCTTAAAAGTTTAAGTCCGGAACCGGAAATTACAGCAAGCGTACCGTTAAGGGCGGCAATATCAACACCATATTTTCCTGAACCCGATGCCATATTGATTGTAAGAGTAAATGTAACTGTGGATCCGGCAAGTACTGAATCAGGTCCGGTTATTGAACCTGTGATCGCAGAATTTTGCGAGTGGCACCCGCCGCAACCTGTTGTTACATGTTTCTTTGTTCTAAGAGCAACCCCGCCAGGATAAGCAAAAGATTCAGTGACTAACAGGGAAATGAATACGACAGCAATAATCGCTGCAGAAAGAAAGTAAATCTTTTTTTGCATAAAAATTTTTATGTAATTGGTTTATGAGGTAATACAAAAATAAAAAAGAGTGTATAAAAAATAAACACTATTCCGACAAAAATATATCAAAAATGAAAATTTAACATTAGATATTCAAAATATATGAAAAAACAATAAAGTACTGTATTAACAGTGTTATAGAGGGATTGTTTACAGGATGTTAAAAAAAAATAAAGGTTTGGGGTATGAGCCCAAACCTTTAAAATTTGTCTGATTAAAGTTTTTATTTAATAAGCGACATTTTCTTTACTTCTTTGAAATCACCTGCTTCTATTTTATAATAATAGATTCCTGAAGAATACTTTGAAGCGTCGAAATTCACGAAGTAATTACCCGCATTCTGATATTCGTTGACAAGAGAGGCAACCTGTCTGCCTGTCATATCGTATACCGATACTTTCACGTTTGAAGCCTTTGCAATTCCGTAAGTAATTTTAGTTACGGGGTTGAAAGGATTCGGGAAGTTCTGGTTCAGGTAAAAGCTGACAGGTGTTTCGTTGTTGACGATACCGGAAACAGTGTATATCTTAAATCCTTTGTTCGGAGCCCAGTTCCATGCGCCTGAATATCCTCTGTCGACAGTAGCGTAGAGTGTATCGGAGCCTGCGGAGCCCGGAGCAGTGTACGAAAAATTGATTACCTTCGGGCTTACATAAGAGATTGCCGAGCTGTGAGTAAGTTCTCCGTTTAGCAGCTTAAGGCCTGAACCCGAAATGACAGCCAGCGTTCCGTTTTTAGCGGCGATGTCGCAGCCGAGAGCTCCGGAACCACCTGTGCAGGTAATTGTCAGAGTGAATGTAACAGTCGAACCCGCTAATACGGAATCCGATCCTGTTATCGCGCCGTTTACAGTAGTGCCGTATGAATGGCAGTTACAACCGGCGGTTGTAGTCTTTTTTGTGCAGCCCGTTCTTCCCGAAGGATACGAAACTGAAGCCGTATGCATCAGGGAAATGAACAAACCTGCCAGAAGTAAGACAGCAGTTGTCAGATAAATCTTTTTTAGCATAACAGTAAATAATTAATTAATGAGGTTCGGTAAATTTAAGAAACACTGTTTAAAAAGTAAACACTTTACATAAAAATTTTTGTATTTCTTAAATTTTTGAAAAAACAACGAAATGCGATTTTTGAGTCCGATTTAACAAAAAAATAATGAAGTGAAAAGGACTTTATAATGCCGCGTTGAGGATGAAGATGAAATTGCTTCCCTGTTTGTAGTTGTTAAGTCTCCAGCCGAAATCGAGTCTTAACATATCAAAGATCCTGTCCAGAGCGAATCCTGTCTCGAGAAAAACGCCGTCTGTGCTCTTCAGATTCCTGTCAGCAAATTTCAATTTATTTGCGTCGCTGAAAAAGCTTCTTCCCGCGTTGAAGAAACCTATGAAGTTAATGCTTTTAAGAACAGGCAGGGATGAGGGGAAGATTTTACCGAAATCGTTTTCCAGAAAAACATAAAACAGATTGTCTCCG